>NZ_JASJOR010000047.1:0-46491 GCF_030068545.1 Xanthocytophaga flava
ATGGTTTTAAAGCATTATTGATCCGGTTTGAATGCTCTATTAACAATTGGATGAGTTTACATTTTATTGCTTTCTCCGTCATTTTCTTACGCAAAATCAAGCAAAAAACAAAAGTTTAAACAGCTTCTATATCAAAATGTAATAGGCCCAGTGAACTGAGAAATCACGTTTTTGTTTGTCTTTTATCCAGTTTTGAAAGTCTGAAAGGATTGTTACAGGATATGTATCTTGAATTGCCTGGTCATATCCCTCCAAAAAGCTAACGAGTGGGATATACCCATCTGCCACATACATACCTCTTCTGTGTTTCAAATGCCAGAGAATAGTCTGGAAGCTTTTAGTTGCATTCATTCTTTAGGTGTAGTAAACTGTAAATCTGCCTCCTGAGCTTTAAACTCATCTAGCAAGCGAAAACATTCATCAAAAGCCATTTCATCATCTTCATTAAAATGATAGTAGAGGATATAGGCCCAGTTAAGAGTGGAGTATTCACTATTGTATCTTTTTTTGACAAATCGATCAAAGTCTGCAAAACTGGGAGATTCAGGATAAATAGGATCTATGTCATGGATCATAGCATAGGTTTGATATCCAGATAGATAAAGATCCAGTAGGCAAATAGATTTTTTGCCTATCATTACACTTGGTCGATGGCGTATTATATCCAGGTGATGGTAAAAGGATTGGTAAAGTGGATTTTTCATGATGGATGATTTACCTAGGATAAGTACTGTCTGTTTTGCGTTCCTGAATAAAGGTTTTCAGATTGGTCTTGGTTAGTATATAACCTTTAGAGTTTGGCAATAGTCTTTATATTCCTCAAAAAAAAGTGATAAGCCAGCCATACTACCAACACTATAATACTTGATAATCTTTTCCCAGGAAATTTCTTCAGAGAAATAGGGATATCGTATTCTAATCCATCGATCAAACCCTTGCATCACATGCCAGTCAGTAATCCCTTCTGGATCTCTCAGATACCAACCTCTGAGAAAAGAGGCAAAGAGTTCAAAACTTTCCTGCCCTAAATACATTGCCGGTCGTAATTGAATTTTTGCTATTAATTCCACTACTGAATCATGATTGTAATGCTCTACTCTTGCATACGGAACCTCATCATATACAGCATTCTTCGCATCTTCATAGAATACATCAAATAACTCAAAGAAATGAAAGAAGGCATCATACTCATCAGTATTCACCAGACAAATCATACTTGGCCAGGAAACAGAGGCAGTAGATCTTATTGCTAGCTTTTCTTTAATCCAGAGAAGAAATAAATAATCTATGTAGGCATCCTCAACTGCAGGCTTTTTTCGAAAAGTCCACCCATCAAAGAAAGCTCTCAGGCAAAAGATAGATTGGGTCCCTACCAGATTGGGATGGATGCGAATTTGGTCAATTAGTTCTTTAAGCGCACTCATATATATTGGATACCTAAACTCTGTAATTGGGCAAGTTCCAAGCCTAACCTGATATCTTCCAACTGGTCCGAATGGAGTAGTTTAAATAGATTGTAGGTTTGGTTGATTGGATACATATAGTTCTATTCTAAGCAAAGAATAAGTTATCCCTCCACTTCCACTTCTGGTTGTAGAATGATCTCACAATTGGGTAGCCAGGATTGGATTTTGGTGATGGTTTCATCACTCATCGGATTGCCGTAGAGATAGAGCTTTTCTAACTGTTGGAGATTAGCGATTTCTGAAGGTAGGTTTGTCAGGTGATTGTGAGACAAGTCTAGTTCTTTTAATTGGGTCAGGTTGCCTACTTCAGCAGGGAGTTCATGTAATCCCGTATTTTCTAAAGTCAGATAGCGCAGTTGAGATAACTGAGTAATCACCAATGGAAGAGTTTGTAAAGGGTTATAATCAAGAGATAACTTAAGAAGTCCTGTCATATTTTTTACCTCTTCAGGTAAATTAATCAGTTGATTACCTCGCATATGTAAACTTTCCAACTTGACCATCTTTGTAACAGCAATTGGAAACTCCCGAAACTGATTATCACTTATATCCAGATAATAAACTTTGTTAAGATTAGCGATATCGTCAGGTAAAGAAGTAAGGTTATTATTATATAGAGTTATACTTTGCAACTTGGTGAGTTTACCGATTCCTTCTGGCAAAGATGACAGTTGATTGCCATCAACAAAAAAATACTGTAGCTCAGGGAATCTATCCATTGCAAACGGAATCTCTTTAAGATGATTCTCAGATAAAGTTAAATATCGCAACTCAGTCAAATTAACCAGTTCCATGGGTATAGTTTGTAACTGATTCTTAGAAACATTCAAGTCCATAAGATCTATTAGCCTTCCTATTTCAGCTGGCAGACTAGTTAATTGATTGGAGGATATATCTAAATCTCTGAGCTCGGTGAGACCCTCAATTGAAGCAGGTAGTTCATACAACTGATTTTCAGATAAATCCATGTACATCAGTTCTGATAAGGAAAAACATTCATCTGGTAAACTACTCAGTTGATTGTCTGAAAGATGTAATGACCTAAGATATTTTAGATTTTGAATTTTATGTGATAAGGATTGTAATTGATTGCCTTCAGCATACAAACTACCAAGATTCTGCAATTGATAGATTACCTCTGGAAATCCTTCAAATTGGCATCGAGATATAGATAAGCTTTGTAATTGGGTCAGATTAGCTAATTGCTCAGGTAATTCAGTTACAGGATTTTCACTTATAGATAAATCTTTGAGTTTGTATAAATCACAAATCTCTATTGGAAAAGTTGTCAACTTATTGCCTGAGAGTTCCAACTCTTCTAATTGTGTTAATTCCCGAATATTTGAAGAGACCGTTGTAAGTTGGGTGTTATTCAAAAATAACCTTTTGAGTTTGCGCAACTCCCATACTTCAACAGGTATCTGACAAAGTGGATTATCTGATAAAAGGAGACTAACTACTTCTTGTAGGTAAGCAATCTCTTCTGGTATACTTGAAATCTGATTGCATTGAAGATTGATATAAGTAGCCTTTTGAAGATATTTGATCTGAGGAGGCACATTTGATAGATCTCTGCAAAGCAGACCTAAAGATTCTTTTGTATGTATTGTCTGTATCTTTTCAAACAAATCAATTTCTGAAATATCTTCTTTTGAATATATCCATGCATAAAGTAATTCCATATCTGCTTGAAAATGCTCAATATCAAATCCCAGTGCTTTGGCAGCATCCAGGCCAAGCTGAATAGTTTCTTTTTTTTCAGATTGGAACAGATCAAAGACGTTTAGTTGATTGGGATTTGATTGGAGGGGATTAGAACCGACAAAGTCATATTGCTCTTTTAATATATGATTCCTTCCCCAATCCGGATTCTCTCTGAAATACCCCTCCACCGTTTCCAGCAACATAGTAATTTGCTCCTGCTCCGTTTTATCCCCATAAAAATGCAATATATAGGATGGAAAATAAACAGAGCCAAAAGGCTTTCTATGCTTTTTGGCAAAGTAATAAGTCATATCCTTATAAATATTGGTATCGACAGTCCATGTATCTAACCCGCTTAGATACCCTTCTATATAATCCCGCACACGCTGATATGTAATAGGTTTACCAGAAAGGATCATAGAAGGTCTCTTTTTAAGGCAGTCGATCCATTGAAAAATTGATTCGTTGATCATAAAAAAACAACTTGGTAAGTAAAAACCTGGTATTAATTCTTGTTAATTATGTGTTAAAAAAGTAGAAAACTTTAGTCGCACAAAAACAATCAAAAATACACAAAACATTCGTTTTTAAATGATAAATTACCACAAAAATATCGTCACAAAAATCACATTTTGTTATTCAAAAAAGCAAAAAATGCAACCTATTGAAAATCAGCACACAATAAAAAAGCATCAAAAACAACCCTTCTCCTACCCTTGCTTTTAAAAAAGCATTACAGCCCATTAGAAGCCTTTAGAGCGATTTAACCAAGTTTTGGAACTATTAATCGACTCCTAGTAGAAAATGGCTTATAAGCGATCCTTCATACCTTAAATCGCATTTCTGAGCCAAATCGAGCAGACCCCCTATAAAAAATATAACCCCAAACGCGCCAGAATCGCGTATTTGGGAGAAATCCTGACCTACAACACGTATACGCTATTCTCAGGCGGTTTAGAAGATTGGCTATTGCCATCACCATTCACTATCATTTGTATAGTGTTCATCTATCGAAACCAGCTACTGTATTTGGATATGCAATTACCAGGATGGCTCTGACTGGCAGGTTGTACTCTTGCAGATTTGGGATGATTTATAGTTGCTTCCGGAGCCTATACAGGCTAGCAGAAGACATTAGAACGCATTAGAGCGATTTTAAGGCAAAATCGCATTCTATATTGACCGCATAGATATTTTAGCTTATAGAGCCTTCTAGACGCCTTAAATCGCTTATTACACATTGTCGATTCAGCACCCTCTCCAAAAAATTTACATTTTTGACTTTTTCCCAGATAGACAATTTGTAATAAAAGGCAATTCTAGTGAAAGCCTGCCGTGTAATCCTTACATTATCATCTTGATTATTTACAGCTTTATACTCCCTATCTATTTCACTGTGAATATCAGCAAAATACATCATTTTTAAAATTATAATGTATAGATGTTTTTCCTCACGAAATAATACAACGACTAATCCTTCAATAAATTTCACACAATTTCGGATAAAAAGTAGCTTTTTTACACAAAAAGGTTTGGCAGATATTCTCCTATATGCTATATTTGTTTCCATAAGAAAATCGCTGTTCCGGATGTAATTTTAGGACAAAATCAAGGTTATAGATTTCTAACAATCATTATCCTTTGCTTGTCTTACAGTACTGAAGGGGCAAAAAAAGAGCCCGTTACGAGAACGAGCCCCCTGATACAGCTGGTGACGTGAGCGTAGGAAACTTACCACCAACTGAATGAGTAAACCTCTCTTCTGTTTATGCAGAAAAGCGTTTTATTTTTATCACTTACAAACAGATTAATTAAGTAAAAAACTGCTGTAATGAGTTGACTTGGCAAAGGAAATTCTTGAAAAAGGTTACTGGAAAACAGATACTAAACAGGAAAACAACTTCATAGGAACCTTATCTACAGCGGCGCTATACAAAGATAGTGAAAAGTTTAGAAAAGTAAGTTTGTACTTGCCATTTTTTGTATTGGTCCTTTCGGGCACAATACTATACTGTTACTATTGTATATTTTTTTTATCTGTTTCATATCGTTCTCTCAGCGGGTTTCTGGTCGATTATTTCTGATCGTTTTTCACCACTAACCCAAACGTATATGCACACTTCCTACAAAGAAGTTATCAGCTGTTTATCACGCATTGAAATTCTTTTGTCTGACATCAGACCCAATCTTTCCCAGGTATCCGACCTATTACAAGACAACGAACGCCTGGGCGGAATAGAGCTGGCTATGGAAATCACCGGCCTGGCTAAATCGACCATTTATCATCTGGCTGCCGATGGACTCATCCCCTTTATGAAGCAGCGCAGAAAACTCTACTTCAGTTCCCGTGACCTTTATCAGTGGATCAAGGATGGCAAGCACAAAACCCTTCAGGAAATGGAGGAAGAAATTGAACGCCATCTGTCGCAAACTCATCAGTCGCAAACCTCTGGTCTGATAGTTACCTCAAACCGCTAATCGATGCAACAGACGGATATTTTGACTCACGCCACTAGCGTGAATGGCGAAGCTTTGCCCGAAAATAACCCTACACTAAAGCTACGGGACTATCAGGAAAGTAGTATCACAGAACTGACCAGACGGCACCAATCCGGTGCCCACCGTTTGATTTTGTGTCTGCCTACAGGGGCTGGTAAGACAGTCACTTTTGCCGAGATGACACGACGCACGTTAGAGAGTCTGCCAAAAGCCCGTGTACTGATCCTGGTGGATCGCATTGAGCTATTACATCAAGCTGCTATGACCTTGCAAAGAGCAGACATACAGGCAGGCGTTCTGAGTGCGGGTTGCAGGCGCATGCCTGCCACACAGGTAATTGTAGCTATGGTAGAGACCTATTACCGCAGAGTAGAAAAAGGTTGGAGTATTCCGAATCTGTCCTTGATCATTATTGATGAAGCGCACAAAGGCAACTTTCGCAAAGTAGTGGAGCTGCACCCCAATACCCCTATGGTAGGCGCTACAGCTACTCCCCTTTCAGCCAGCAAACAAGCTCCATTAAATACGTATTTTGAAGATATAGTCGTAGGTACACATATTCATAGCCTGATCGAGGCAGGTCACCTGGCTCTGCCCAGATACTTTGCCGTACCGGTTCAACTACAGGCAGGCAAAGGACTAGATGGAGATTACAAGCTGAATGAACTCTATACCGACTTTGACAAACCCGCCCTGTATCAGGGATGTGTTTCTAACTGGCAAAAGCATGCGGAGGGTCAAAAAACGGTGATCTTTTGTGTGAACAAGCTGCATACAATCCGTACAGCCCAGGCCTTTACTCAGGTGCATGAGCAGGTCAGATACATTACTTCCGATACACCCGATGAAGAACGCAAGGCAACATTGCAATGGTTTAGTAATGTATCAGATGCCATTCTGGTTAATTGTGGTATTCTCACTACAGGATTTGATGAACCAACGATAGAGTGTATTGTTTTAAACAGGGCTACCCGTTCGCTTCCCTTATACCTGCAAATGTGTGGTCGTGGATCACGCACTACCGATACCAAGCAGGCCTTTACCATCATCGATATGGGCAACAATATCAAAGACCTGGGTCTTTGGCATGAACCCTATGACTGGGAATGTATTTTCCGCAATGGATCAGTAGCTGCACCTCAGCATGCGCCTGTCAAGTCCTGTCCGGAGTGTCAGTCTATTGTAGCACTCAGCACTCAAACCTGCCCCTATTGCCAGCATACGTTTGCGCGAAAACACAGAGAAAGTATCGATGCGCAGGAAGTAGAGACACAGGAGATTGTGGTGGACTGGAGCTATCTGATGCAGAAAGAGTGGAGTACAATGAATGTCACCGAACTTGTTATGCGGGCATCAATGGGTAATCCCAACACGAATAAGAAGCAATACAAAATCCAGTGGATTATCAGCTGTATTCTCAACCGGGAAAATCCGCGTCCTATGCTCGAAGAGTTTGCCCGACTGCGTGGCTACAAGCCCCATTGGGTGGACTATACACTCAAAGAGGCAGGTATCTCTTCCAGAAAGGGAAGCAAGAGATGAGTCACTCCTCAACGAAAAAACAACGGGAGTATAGTTTGCCACTAGACGCTCAACTGGCAATAGATGACTTTAATCGAATATTGGAACTGATTCAGAAAAAAGCCCTCGACAAGATGGAACAACTCAACAAATCACAACAAACAGACTTTATACAGGATGAGAAAGCCTTTTACCGATACAAGGCCATTCAAGCTGAGTTTGATGTGCTGGTGCAGTTTATCCAGGTCAGCGAACTAACAATAAAGTGTCTATGTGAACACATTATTTGGTTTGCTCCCTTGCAGATCAAACACTATCAAAAACTATGGATTGCCAACGAAGCTCTCCAGCGTCACAATCAGTCACTGGATGAGGCCAATGAAACGCTGATGGATATGTTGCTCACCTACTATAAAGCGCAGCAAAATTTCTCTTTTTAATACAATTAACAAACTTTCAATACAGTACTTTTTTTTCACTCTAACACCACTTTTCATTTTCTTTTATGCAAGACGAATTCTCACGCCGGGTATCTCAATTTCGTAATGAACAAAACGCTTCTTTTCATGAGCAGGTAAATAGCCAAGCGAACAGCCAGCATGTGTATACCAATGACTTTACACATACTACGAGTGCTATTAAACGAAGTATTGAGATAACCTTAGCTTATCAGGTACGCAACACCAAACCTGCTCTCAGTATTGGGAATAGCAAGCTGATAAACAAAGGCGAGTTTATTACTGTAATTGGCGCTCCTGGCTCAGGAAAATCCAATTTAATTGAAGACCTGATGGCAGGATTTATCTGCCATGTAACAAACACACCCTATGATCACAGTCTGGTAGATTTTCACTATCCGGCAGCTACGGCTGACAGTCGCGGATTATTCATCGATTTTGAACGGCCATTGGATGATGTGGCTTGT
Source organism: Xanthocytophaga flava (assembly GCF_030068545.1). Lineage (NCBI taxonomy): Bacteria > Pseudomonadati > Bacteroidota > Cytophagia > Cytophagales > Rhodocytophagaceae > Xanthocytophaga > Xanthocytophaga flava. The sequence goes on from NZ_JASJOR010000047.1 coordinate 8,116, forward strand.
TCACTGGGAAGAACGCTCAAACGGATTTCTATCAATGAGTCGCTAATCCGTAATAACCGTTTTCGCAATGTAGAGGTTCGCTCGATGCTGGAACTGGAAACCTCTGAGCAAAAACGCAGTGAGATACGGCTTCTACTGGCAGAAGCAGTCAAACAGAGAGTACCCTTTGACTACCTGATACTGGATGGATGTCTGGATCTGACTAAGGACATGAATGACTCAGAAGATGCGGTTCTGGTAGTTCGATGGATCAGAAGAATAGCTTCAGAGTTTAATTTGGCAATCATCTGTACACTTCACCCCAACAAAAACACCACCACAGCAGCCGGGCATTTCGGTTCGTTTCTGCATCGGTATAGCCGGGCGTTCTTACTGCTCAAGACGATGGAGCAAGCGGATGGTATGCGTCAACTAACCTCTGACTTTGATCTGGGAAAACTATCTCATAGTCATCATCCGGTAGAAAAATATTTTAACTGGGATACAGAAAAAGACTTCTTTATGCCTGCAGACTACCATACACCCATCCAGACAGGACAACCCAAAGCGGGACAAGTTCAACTAAGCGATATTATCAAAAAAGCATTTACCAAACTTATGTCTACTCAGGCTTCTTCTATGGAGCTGAAAAAAGTGGTATTGGAGATTAGCCATGAAAATGAAAGTAAGGTCAAACGCATGCTCTCGGATGCGGTTGAGTTTGGCTATATCCGTTTGGAAGGAGATCGGCGCAATGCCACTTATCATCTTACTTCCTAGAAGATCCTCATAGAAGAGAGTTATCTTACAGAGACAACACTTCTCTCACTCTCAACTTCTCTCGCTCTCACATGGGCTATTGGTTATTGGTTTATATATGCCCCTATATATATATAAATATATAGGGGTATAAATGAACCAATAACTAACCCAATAGGCCACTCAAACCAATACCAAAATTTCACTTACACTACATACCCAACATGCTATCTCATACACCCATACAACCGTCCGAAACCCGTATCCAAGCTTTATGTTTTCAATGGCACTGGAATACCTTTCCTGCCTACAGAGGTTTGCTACATACCCATAACAACAACAGCCACAATGCGATCAAAGGTGCTCTAAACAAAGCCCTGGGGATTGTCAAAGGGGTATCCGATCTGGAATACTTCTTTGCAGGCAAAAGCTACTTTATTGAACTCAAGAACTTAGTAGGCTACCAAACCCCTGAACAGAAACAGTTTCAGAAACTGGTCGAATCACAGGGAGGTTGCTACCAGATTGTGCGCAGCCTGGAAGAGTTTCAGCACCTGATTGAGGGTATTCACACACAATGCAGGTATCAGGCAACCTGTATCCAGGTTATTTCGGAAACCAACCGTAACTCCGGTTGCAATGTTAACTCTTGCTCACCCCTAACCTGTATACACGTTAAGCAGCAAAACGACCGTAACTCCGATTAGGTTTTTATACAACCGGAGTTGCAGTTGTTTCTCTGAGTAACTGTAACTCCGGTTGCTCTTTTCGATAACTGGCATACAGGTTAAAAACCTTTCAAACCCTACGTATCCTACAAACGCTACTAACCCTTTGATCACAATGAGTTTACAACATATTGGCCAACGTATTTATCATTTACGGGTAGAAATCCTGCAAATACCCCAATGGGAGTTTGCTCAACGTACCGGAACGGCACAAGGCAATCTGTCCTCGCTGGAAAAGGGACGTTCACTTCCCTCCTGCTTTTTCCTGTGGTCGCTACAAACAACCTTTCACACAGATCTGAACTGGTTGATCACCGGAGAAGGCGAACCCATTCGCCCTTCTGGCAACAAACGCAAAAACACACTACAAACCACTGAAAACCAACCATAAACGTAGTTGCGATTATCGCAAGTACGGTTGGACTGGTATTTGGATAATGCCGACCTTTGTATCAGAAAATCGGTTAGAAAAGGGGCTTACCTCTCTGCCTGCAAGCGATCCGGCACCTTGACAGCAGCGCACCTAAAAGCCCCCACTCTACCGACCCTTTGTTCGCTAACATTTTCCACAAACCAAACAAAACAATGGCATTAACCCTAACCCTGCTCACTTCCAAAGCTGACTGTGACAAAGTCCTCGATGAGCTTTCAGATCTGAAAAGCGATCTGGAATACAAACAAATCTCTCTGACCCGTAGCCGGGAAAACGCGGCTGACAGAGCATCAGACATTGAAGCTACGCTAGCCTCTTCTGAAGCGGAAGTAGACTCACTAGCCTCCATCATCGCCGTATTACCGGAAGGAACGACTAAGACCGAAATGGAGAACCGCAAAGTAAAAGCCGAATACAAGCTATTCACCGCCCAGCAACGCAAACTGCAATACGGTACTACAGCAGTAGTGCTCTATGAATCGCAGTTGGACGAGGTAGAACAACGCCTGTCGGTCATAGACAGCTCGATGTCTACCATCACCAATCACAAGGCGACGCTACCCGCCTAATCCAGGTAGCACCAAGCCAGGCATAAAGGCATAAATGAAACAGACATAGATTGAAAAGTTGATAGTTGGTATTTCGAGAAGCAGTAGACTCTTGGTTTACTGCTTCTTTGTGAAAAATGCCTGACACAAAGAAGTCTGATACAAATGCCTGATTCCCTTACCCACTTCCTAACCTATACATAGATCATGCAATTACGACTTTTACTAAGCGCCCTGTGTTTCGTTTTCGGTCTGGCGATTGGAGCATTTACTGAGCATAGATTAAACCCTGTGGAGGTTTACGAATGTGAAACGATAGATTACAGTAAGATAGAGTCCATCGTAGCCAAACAGGTAGTAGCTCACAGTGTACAACCGTTGGATGTAGAGAAAATCAAACATGTCAAGAGTTTTACCTATGCCCCAGTTTTTCAGGTGATGGATACCTGTAAAGGGCCATAAATCGCCCAAAATGTTGCAAACAATGTCTGGGATGATCCGATATTGTAGGGGCGATTGGCAGATCGCCCTGGTAGGCGCAGGCACGGCATGAGATACATCCGAAACGGTTTTCTGATACACCCGATCATTCACGAATGGAACCAGGGCGACCGCCAGTCGCCCCTACAGGGTGTCGGACTAATCCAAACATTGCCTGTACGAAACCGGGCGAACACGCAGGTTCGCCCCTAGAAGGTCACCCTAAACCCACATACCCGATGGCAAAATCGATATACGATTACCTCCAGTTTGTGTTAGACAACTGGAAAACCTCAACCCTGGGTTTATTTACTTTCTCAGGATACATACTCTGGCTGGTTAACCGAATAGATACACAAGCCTTCGTTTCGCTGTTAGCCTTCATTTCAACAGTCGGTTTCTTCTCGATGAGAGATCCTAAATAATACAACAGGACGGCTTCACAACCCGTCCTGTTGCCTTTCAATAACCTACTACACATAACAAACCCATGCACTTCCAATACCTGATCATCCACTGCACTGCAACCCCCGCCGGACGCTGGGTTTCCCCAGAAGACGTTAAACGCTGGCATACTGCCCCCAAACCCTACGGCAACGGCTGGAAACAAGTAGGCTATTCCGACCTGATCTTACTAGACGGCTCCCGTCACCAGTTCGTCAAGCATAACAATGACCTGACCATAGACTCGTTCGAGATCACCAACGGAGTAGCAGGTATCAACTCTATTTCCCGCCACCTATGCTATGTAGGCGGCCTTGACAAAACCTTCCACAAAGCCCAGGACACCCGCACCCCTCAACAAATCGAAACGATGTTAGCCATTATTCATGAAGTACTAGCTTATGCGCCTAACATCAAGATTGCCGGGCATAATCAATTTGCAAACAAAGCCTGTCCGAGCTTCTTCGTGCCTGATTGGTTGAGGAAGGTGGGGATTATGGAGAGGAATATTACAATGAGCCAGTCAGTATGATTTTGAATAAGCAGGTGTTTTCCCTTTATCCTAAAGGGGAAAAACACCCTTTTTTTCATTTAAATCATAAAGTAAATTGCACTAGTATTTCTACTTTTTTTAAAGTTAATTCTATTCAGAAATAAGGAAAACTCCGCTATATAAATTTATGAAATCGGATTATGACATTGTAGGAGATATAAATTATTGGAAAGATATCATTTTGTATGTTTCTACATTTATTACATTTTCATTAACAATTGAAGAAAAGTTTAAGATAACAGAAATTAAAGCTTATGCACAATATAGTGACATTAAAGATGTTCTAATTGCTATTAATGTTTTATTGGCGATTCTGTATGTTGTTATGGAATTAACAGCAAATTATATTTTCACTAATGCTGAAAATAATAGACGGTTACAATATTTGGACAATTCCTTTGAAACAAATTTTGCAGGAAAAAGAGTTGACGGATACTTCACTCAAGATAAACTTAAACCTGGTTTTTATAAACTTGCTGTTAATGCATTTGAAAATGCTTTTCATACGTACAGCATCGCAAGATTGATGCAACCCAAAATATATATTAAAGCATTATTTGTGTTTATCTTCTTTGCATTCTCCGCTGCTGTAGGTGAAAAAGAAATGGCACGAAGTTTAGTTGAAGCAATTCTGCCCTTAGCTCTAATTCAAGATGCGATAAAACTTGCTGTATTCGTAAGTCGATTAAAGGTTATACTAGATAATTACAAAACATTTTTTACGAATCTAAAACGACTTTCCTTCGAAGATCAAGAACCAGAAGTACTTAAGAATGTCATTTTTTACGAAACTACTTTATCGTGGGCTTCTCTGCCATTAGAAAGTGATATATTCATTAAAAACCAACAGCATCTTGCCCAAGAATGGGAAATGCTCAAAAAAGAGTATGCAATAGACAAAAATTATATTAACTAAACTTTATCATGAGTGTAAATAGTTATTTGGAAGGCCTTGCTAGTAAACTTATCATTACAGATTCAGAAAGAACTATAATTGATAACCATATTATTTCTCTTGAAAAGAAAATTGTCGATTTTTTTAAAGAAAATAAGATTGAAATATTAGAGCATTTTGATTTTGGCTCATACACTAGGAAAACTTTAATGCCTCGTAAAGCAGATCCATATTCAGATGTTGATTATATGATTGTATTTAAAGATACTGGATATGCTCCTAATACATACCTAGATAGACTTCGTCGGTTTGCAGAGAAAAAGTATACTACATCAGAAATTTATAGATCTCATCCAACAATAGTGCTTGAGCTGTCAAAAATTATAATAGAGTTAGTTCCTGCAACTAAGACGGCTTGGGATGATTATCAAATACCTGCTCCTGCATCTGATTACACTAAGTGGTTAACAACTCATCCTCATGACTTTAAAGATAAAGTTACTAAGAAAAATACAGCAGAAAAAAGCAAAATTCGCCCTCTAATTCGCTTACTAAAATATTGGAATGCCCAAAATAATTACGTTTATACTTCATATGAACTAGAAAACTTGATAGTAAATGATTGGTATTTCGGTACAGTAACTCTTTGGGATTATTTATATAGTTTTGCTAGTAGCCTATCTACAAGTAGTTTGGTAAAACATAAAGCAGAAAAAGTTAATCGTTTAAAAGACATATGTGAGACAGCAAAAAAAATAGAAAAAGGTGGATCAATCATTGCGCCTATACTATCCGAATCTGAAATACAAAAAGCATTTCCTGCATACTAATTTAATTGTCCATAAACCCTAAAATAGTGAGATGAGAGTTAGACAAATACATTTATGATATTTTTTTATTCTATAGACATTTCATAATTAATAAACACTTTTATTTCTGAAATTCTTAATTATGGATCCTAAAGTATTTGTAAACTCATTAACCTTTAGTGATGGTAGTATACTAACACTTGAAGAGAATAATATAGTTGTCTTTGTTGGGCCTAACAATGCAGGAAAAAGTGCTTCACTAAAGGAAATAGAAGCGTCAGCTAGACATAAAATATCCCCTAAGAAAGTCCTTAGAGAGGTAGAATTTAGTATTATTGGTAATATTGATGATATAAGAAACTTCTTTGAATTAACTACAACCAAAACCTTTTTAACAGACGGATTACATTATAGAGGGTTAGGTTATGATATACCTGCAACAAACATTGATTATTACTGGAATAATGTAAGGAATCGAGGCCTTGATTCACTTACAGCAATTTTTGTGAAGCTATTATCAACAGAAACACGACTTGCAGCTGCGAATCCACCCCAAAATATAAATACTCGAAAAGATCCTATACAACATCCAATTCATCTTTTGCAGAAGGATGATGCATTCGAAGAAAAATTCAGCAGCTACTTTAAGCAAGCATTTGGAAAAGACTTATTAGTACATCGAAATGCAGGGAATGAAGTTCCGTTACACATTGGAGATAAACCACCTATAAATCCTGGAGAAGATAGAATTTCAAACCAATACTTAGGGAGATTGGAAGAATTACCTTTGCTACATGAACAAGGAGATGGAATGCGAAGTTTTGTTGGAGTACTTTTACATGCCTTTATCTCAACACATACCATTCTCTTGATTGATGAACCAGAGGCTTTTTTACATCCTCCACAAGCTAGGCTCCTAGGTAAAATGCTAAGTAAAGACTTGCCTGCCCAACGTCAATTATTTTTGTCTACTCATAGTGAATATTTTTTAAAAGGATTATTAGATTCAAACAATCCAAACTTGAAAATTATTAGAATTCAAAGAGAAGACCACATCAACAAGGTTAGTGTACTATCCAGCAAAGATATTGACTCAATATGGAATGACTCATTGTTACGACATTCTAATATACTAAATGGCTTATTTCATTCTAAAGTTATAGTGTGTGAAAGTGATTCTGATTGTAGATTTTATTCTGCTATACTGGATTCACTTTACGATGGAACAAACGAGATAAGTCCAGATATATTGTTTATTCATTGTGGAGGCAAACACAGAATACCAGTAGTAATTAGGGCATTAAGAAGTCTCAATGTACCAATTGCCATAATTACTGACTTTGATGTACTTAATAATATTAATCCACTTCGTAGTATCTATGAAGAACTTGGAGGAATATGGCAAACAATAAGCTCTGATTGGAACAATGTAAAAAGTGCTGTTGATAACCAAAGACCCCAACTTGAAAGTGAAGATGTAAAACAAGAAATAAATCGGATATTAACAGAAGTAAGTGAGAGAATTTTTCCAGAAAATAAAGTCAAAGAAATAACAACCATTCTCAAGAGCACTTCTGCATGGTCAAAAGCTAAAGAGGTGGGCAAAAACTATCTACCAGCTGGGCAAGAAACTCAGGCATATAACCGATTAACTTCTGAGCTCGAAAAACTAGGACTTTATATTGTTGAGATTGGAGAGTTAGAGTGTTTTGTTAGAAGTATTGGGAATCATGGTCCGTCTTGGGTAAACGAAGTATTGACTAAAGATTTAAAAAATGATCCAGAATTAGAAAATGCACGAAGATTTGTTAGAAAGGTAACTAATAGTTAATCTAGCCATTAATCAATTAATGATTAACAGCTACTTATTAAGCTAAAAGATGTTACAGATAAAAATAAACCCAGAAAATGAGTACAATTATTGAGGATTTTTTAAAGCATTACGAACAGAAATATGACTTTTATCAAAAATTATCACAAAACACAGCTTCTTTAATTGAAAAAGAGTTGAAAGAAGGTGGTATCAAAGCAATTATTTCCAATCGAGCAAAATCGATAGAAAGATTAGGAGAAAAAATAAAAAATAGGGACAGGCAAATTACCTATCAATCAGAAGCGGATATTCTAAATGATATACATGATTTAGCCGGTGTTCGGGTAGCCTTATACTTTCCATCAGATAGACTCTATGTTCAGAAAACAATAGAGAAACTTTTTAACATTTCTCAGCATAAAGTATTTCCAATCAAAGCCACCCAAGAATATAAATCCAAACTTACACAGAAGTTCTCAGGATATGCAGCAGACCACTATCGAGTTACCTTATCGGAGACATCAACAGAAAGCAGATTCTTAAATAATAAGGTTGAGATACAAGTAGCTTCAGTTTTAATGCACGCCTGGTCAGAAGTAGAACATGATTTAGTTTATAAACCATTTTCAGGCGATTTAACACTAACAGAATTAGCGTTACTAGATCAGATTAATGGCTTGGTACTTACTGGTGAGATTGCGCTTGAGTTATTACAAAAAGCAATGGCGGAACGAACTAGCAATCAATTGCAGCAATCAACAAAATCCCAACCGAGTCGTGAACTATTATCTAACTTTATTAGGTCTCGGCTAACAGATGAACAAAGAAAGGGTATGAGAATAGGAAACATATTCCTATTAGATCTTTTCTTTCAATCTTTAACCTCTATTAATTTCAAAATATTAGATAATTATATAAATAAATTAAACCATAATTCTACCGAAGATATTGCAGAACAATTACTTAATATGGTATTACTTCATCAAAATATAGAATCTTCTGAGATAGAAAGCTATTTTAAGAAGCTTGATTTTTCACCTAGTAAATCACAAGATGGGGCTATGTTTATAACATTTTGCACGCTTACAGAAAAAATCATTCGGGATTTATTTAAGGATATAATTGGTGAGAAATCGGTATTTCAAACTATGCAATTTATTCTAACGCAAAATATACCTAACGTGGAAGAGTCAGTAGGAGATTTAAAACATTATTGGTACTTAAGGAGGTCTGCTCTATTTGCGACGGATACAGTACCTCAAAGTGAATTTTTGGCAGGCATCAGATATCTCAAAGACAGGATTCCAAAATTTATCGATTTACTAAGAAACACTTCAACAAAAGCAAAGTTTAGAAAGGAGTATGAGAAAATCACAAAGATTTAATTAAATAGCGATAGTGTTCGCAAAGTATTGAGTTAACATTTCCAAGCAGATATTATATGTATCAGATTAGACAAATACCATAAACTTAAGATCAAAGACATATTTAAGTTGAAATAGTCAAGATTTAAAGTGATTTTTGACAGCATACTTTATTTATACTTAGGTATTCTTTCAACTTAGTAGTAAACCTACTAGTTCACATCGTCAGAAGCATCTGCCAGGCTTAAGTCGTTCCGTTGGATGCGAGAAATACCGTTCCTGCTCCCCAGTGTGCATTAATCTTGTCGGCAACCGCCATCAGAACCGGATTGGATGAACGTTCCTCAAACAATGCTGGTTATGGGCAGAGCAAATCCTATCCAGCAGGATACCCACCTTCTTATACTCAATACCTTCTTTGTAAATCCGTTTCAAGCCTTTAGGGCGTAGTATACAAGCACACTGACTTTTGCAAGATTGCTAAGTATCTAAGTATAATAAGCTTGTCCTGGTTTCTTTGTCCCCTCCTGACTCAAGCAACTAGGCATCACCAAACATATCATCGAGTGGTGTAATCTCTTTGGGTAGGGAAAATCCTTTAGGGAAGTGTGATCTTTAGGGGGAGTGTGATAGTAATACAAATATACCAGCTGACGTTTAGTGAGTCAACTGGTATATTATCGTTTAATAACTTTGTCAAGAGAAATCTACCTATTTTTGGTAACGAAATGATTATTTAAACTGGTTTTACCTTAAATTGAAAGATTTGCTGTGCCATCAGATACTCATTAAAAAAGTAAAAAGTTCCTGTTCAGATCTATATATTTCATTAAGTGCATGGCTATTTACTAAATAAAGACTGAAAGTAAAGCCTGGCTCACTATCATCTATTGCAAAATGTATATCATCTTTATATTTTTCCAGAATAGTATTATCTATGTTTGTTACACATAGGTACCCATCTGATAATTCAATAAATTTTTTCATTATATCTAATCCAAACTTTTGAAGTCCGGTATTAAAAGAGAATGCGGAGACTTCAAATAAATAATTAATTTCTATTAGCCTTCCGTCTTGAGTTATTATTTTCTTAGAACTACTGAATCCATGATAATTGAATGAGAAATCTCTATCTGCACTTTCTTCAAAATCTATATAGATAGGCCAGTCTAGAATATAGATATTTCCATTTACTGTGACTTCATAGTCTGTATCAATGATGAGTTGATTAGGATTTTTGTCATTAGTACTCTCAAAATTGGTAAGTCGAAAGTTAGTCTTTACAAAACCTTCAAAGTCTTTGCGTAAATGAACAGACCCATTATTTTCAGAGACACCAAAGTACATTAAACTTATAGACATTTTACTCTATTTAGTCTTTAGATAATTTATTAAATCTTGCTCAGAGGTGTGGTATATTATATTTGCTTTACTACCAGTTGCCGCCTGAACTTTTGCAGCAACTTGTTTTATTTGATTCTTCCCATCGTTGGTGTTATCACCAACGAGTTGTTTCCCATCGTTCAGGTCGGTGATAACACCAACCTGGGGATTGATAGTTTATTTACCAGTAACTGAATTATCTTAAAATTTAAATATATCTCTATATTCCTAAGCCAACTCATGAATATAACTTTCATAATTGACAAAGATTCAGTAGATAATTTTATCGGTGTGGTTTTAGTAAAGCCTACCTAGCATGACAGGATTCTCGTGCTAAGTAGGCTTAGGTTACATTATTATATTTGTTTTCCCCATATATTAGCGCCCAAAATTTCTTTCTTATAAATAACCTTGCTACATTCTTTATCACTATCATAGTTAGTACAACCAATAAAAATGAGAAAGCCAAGATTAATAATAAATGTCTTATTTTTCATCGTTTATGAATTTAGTAATACTAGTAGACAAAATATAAAAGGGGAAAAAAAATAGAGTCAAAAAGGAGAAATTTGCAGTGACCAAACAAACAAAAAACTCCAGATGACTCTATTATCCAAACTTAGTCGATTGAAAGGGAAATACCCAAATTCCACTTTGTTCACCGAATGAAAGTAGATATCCGGCTTGTTACAGGGAGATTAGTTTAATTTATTCCAATTTCGACATGCCAGTCATATAGACCATCAGTATCGAAGACATTTCCTTTGAGAAAGCGCTTAAGAAATTCACTAAGTGAGTTTGTCAAGGCTTTGTCTGGATAGCTGCCATTAAATATTTCGTATTCTCCACTGGATGTAAGTCGCAGTCCCCACTTGTCTGAGCAGATCATATACTCCGAAAAATAAAACCAGTTTACGCCATAGTCTTTTGGAAACTGCCTAATGATAGAAAGTGGAAGCATATTAAAAATATCCTCATTGCAAGCAAAGCCATTACAGGTTAAATAAAACTCTCTGAAATCGGCTGGCAAAAGAAAGCCAGCTAGTCTTTCAAAGTCTTCAATCTCTGAGAGCTTAGCGGGTGGATTGACATCTATACCGCTTTCCCAATGTTTTTGAGCTATTAACTCGATGAGTTCTTTCATAAGTATTGTCTACTAATTGCGTAGGTATTGTATCTATTCGTCTGGTAACACGTAGGCCGCTTTCTCAACGGTGTTGCTCCACCGATTGGGTAGCAGATTGCTGAACTTACCTTCGAAATTGCAGTCATTCAATTTACTCAATTGCAAGCTATCTGAATGGTTTCTGTATCCCTAAAAAGCAGAAGTCAGACAGAGGTGTCTGACTTTGTAAAATTGTTGAAGGTAATCAGTTTAACAATAAAGCATTTCAAAGCTTATTTTCCCATTTATTGCATGCAGCTAGGTATTGCTAAGCATAATATGGAGTAATATAAGTCATTTGAGTAAGAAATATAGCTTGGATAACAACATTTGTTGATCTTATTAAATTACGTTTTTTTATTAAACGATGATACTTATTTAACAATATTAAGCAATCTCTCCTTCATTTTAGCTGGGTAAAGTAGCAATTCTGTATTAAATATTAGTAGAATCAAAATTATGTTTTGTGCTAATCAAAGCAGAGCTTTTCTCTAATGCCTCTTCAATAATACTTCCTCCATAATATTTAAATATTTCATTTATAGAAAAAATGTTGGCCTGTACATTTATTCTCTCATCATCCAAACGTAATGGATATAATCTCCCATCAGCTATAAAGAACTTTTTATTGCTCTTTTCGAAATATTCTTCACATTCAGCATTAGAGAAAATAACTTGATAACGATCCGTTAAAGGTTGAAGTATTTGAAGTGTCTTTGCTTTCTGTTCAATAGCAATTAGTAGATCTTTTTCATCACTAAAAATGGATAATAGTTCCCAATATTTCATCTGGTTTACATTATTAATGTTTATTAGATACATATCACTTACTTATCTATTTTTAAATGGAACCAAATGTCCAGGGTGCAAGAAACAAATATTGTTTATCGTGATAAGTACAATCTCTATTTTGTATTTTTCAACAACAAAATAGCTGATATCAGGCATTCAAATAGGACGCAATAATTCGTACAGCTAGAAGCTTATTCCGAAGGGTTATCTATCCTCTTAAACGTCACTATTCCATCTCTCGAAAGGCTAGTACTTCGTATCGAAAAGTTAATGATTAGGTTATCCTGATCTATCCGATACGATGTAGCAGATAGCATCATTCTATAAAATTCATCTCTGTCTACAGCATCTGAATGGCACTCTCCAGACGCATCTACCCATACTGAACTTACCCTGGAATTGCAAACACTAAACTTTCGATCTTTGACCCGGTAATAGCCCAATACCAGATGCTTTGTGTTTACCATAGTTCGCATCACACCCTTATCCAGGAATTCCACTTCAAATTTATGTGTACATCCCGTCAGGTATGCTGTAGGATCTATCACTTCTGTGATACCGGAAACAGGATGGGTAAACTCAGTTAGCACCCATTTCTTTCCTCTTAGTTCATCTGGAGTCTTGTCAAACACATACTGCAAACGGCAGGAGCTACACATAACTGCTATCAGTAAAAGAAGATAAAATCTTACTAACCTGTTTGTACTACCCAAACGCATATTACTTGTTATTTGATTATATACCAACTAGACGAAATTACAACACACGCTTAAATCGTAACCATCCCCAATCTCCAGGATCATTACTAAAATGCAGCTCTATAGTTTTATCCCTTATCAGCAGGATAAAAGCACTTATCATATCCGAGTAAAAGTGAGAGAAATAGGTATTAAAGAGTTTGGGTTTCTTCGCTGCCCAACCGGGAGTATACCGTCTGACTGCCTTACCTGGCTCAATATCGTAACATCTCCTTTTATTTCTTTTATAATACCCAGTCCCTATTACTACTCCGTCTACATAAAATTCTATACATCCTTTTTCACAGAAGGCAATCATATATTGTGGATCTGGCGCTTTTAATTTCACTGAATCCTCCACACGCTTATAGGTACTAAGTATCCACTTGGTATTAACCAATGTCATAATATTATCACAGGCCCACTGAGCCTTTGCAGGTATACTTGTTATTACAAACAAAATAACCAAAGCAAGTTTTCGCATATACCAAAACGTGTATCATTTTCAGACTACTAACGAACAGTTTTGACAAAATGTATAAATACTATAGATATACTAACAGAAAAGGCCTGAATGCATCTTCAGACCTTTTCTGTTAGTATATCTATAGAAACTCATTTGTACTACTTCATCTTACTGCACCACTACTCTCTGTATCGAAGTACCCTTATTAGTCTGAATATGTACCAGATACATTCCTTTGGGCTTAGCCTGCATATTAATCTGTACAGCCTGGCTATCTACCGAGGATAGACTTACAGTCTGCGCCTCACCCAGCAGATTATAGATCTTAACCTGTTCAATACGCACAGACGCATCTACCGATTGTATCCATACCTGACTCTGGGTAGGATTCGGATATAGACTTAGCTTGCCTTTCAACGCATCTGGCTCAGCAGCCATTACCTTATCAATAATAGAATCACTCAGCTGATTGGCAGGATTGATTACTTTGGGTACATCATATAGCACATTGGCTGTAGTGTTAGTGCGTACCGGATCATTGTAGTCAAAGAAGATATCCGCATAATTCTCAATCAGCATCTTTTCGGGTAGATTCGTTTTTGGCTTGATTGAGAACTGGATAAATCCGTTGCTGCCTGCCTGATCACGGGTACTATCCGGTAGGTTGATGTTATTGAATGTCCAGGTAAGTATAGGTTGTCCTTTGCCACTTACCTTCAATGAGTAGATATGTGAGGCAGCTCCCATTTGCAATGTGGCAATATCCAGATTTTCAGACAGCGTATCCACTACCACCACTTTATAGGCATAATCCGTACCTGTATTCTGGAAGCGGATAGTATATTTTAGTTCGGAATTTGTTGGTGTATAATGGTCTACAGGTGTTCCAGCAGGACTTACCAGCTTATCGTTAGGATCAAACGAATCTATTATCTGTAGACACTGAATTGCGACTTCGGGCTCTGCATCGTCTTGTGGCAACACATCGACATAGCCTTTGCTCACTATATCACTGGTAGACGCTACACATCCCTCAATCGTGAGATTGGTTTGAGATTTACGTGGATGATCAGGGCGCTGGTCGGCTTCCAGACGAACGGTCTTGCCGTTAGCAGGTACTTTCAAAACTAAGCTATCCCCTGCTGCCAGTTTGTAGTTTTTACGAAAAGCCAGTTGAGCATCCAGCAGTATTCTAAACTCAGTACTATCAGTCATTGCCTGACCAACATTCTTAATTACTAGCTGTACTCTGCCGTTTTCTATGCATTTGCCTGTAAGCACAATATCTGAATTGTCCCACAGAGAACCTGTTGGGAGTGTATATGCGTTTGGAGGTGTAATCCAGGTTTGAGTACATTGTGTTAAGCGGGTGATATTATCTACACAAGCAACTGAATCTATGAGAGTGATCGTACCATTTGTGTTAGATTTGAGTGTATCTATTGAAAAAACATAGTTCGAATCCTTATCAATGGTATAAGGTTGGTCAGCAGATTTCAGAATCACATATTTTGGCAATTTAACATACACTCTTACATTTGAAGCGGAGGCATAGCCTGTATTGGAATAGTTGACTACTGTGGTACTTGTAAAACATCTGCGACGACGAGTAGAACTTACGGATACCTCTAGATGAGGGATAGCCGTAGCGTTGTTGGCAAAGTTAATACCTGTTATCTGATCTTTTTCATTGACAAGTGTAACCGATGCAGACACATTAGTAGCGGGACAAATAGGCTGTAACAATGCATTGTCTGTATGTAATACCTGGCTAACCGTGTAAGTACCTGTTGGTACAGCAATGCGATAGTTACCAAATTTATCTGTGCTACCATAATAGCCACCTGGATTCGCTACCAGAGTTGTATTTGGAATACCTTCATCTGAAGCATCAAAGCTACAATTATGATTTTTGTCAGCATACACACGGCCCCGAATGAACGATTTCTCATTTGTACTATAAACCATTACTCCTGTAAACGGGTTTGTCCAATAGATATCGCCCTCGTTATCGACTGTAAGCCAACAGGGATCACTCATTAGATTATCTATTTTCAGTAAGACCTTTCCAGTAAGATCCATTTTTAGAATACTATAGTTAGGACCATCGGCAACCCATAGGTTATCTTCGCTATCTATTTTAATACCAACAAGGAAATAACGTCCAACATCAATATTTTGCACACTTCTAATGAGAGATAAGTACTTACCATTTGGATCAAATTTCTGAATAAAAGTACTAAATTGATCAGCGACCCAAACATTCCCATGGCTATCTGTTGCTACAGCTGAAACTTTTGTAAATTGTCCATAACTAATTCCACTCCCTCCCCCTTTCGCTAAGAACTTACCTGTTGAATCAAATTTAAAAATAAGATTGTAGAAACTATCAGCTACCCAGATATTGTCCTGATTATCTGTGGTTATGCCAGTCGGACCTGCCAATTCTCCATCACCATATACACCAGGGGGTATCTTCAACAGGAACTTACCATCTTTATCAAACTTTTTAATACAATTATTCCCCCAATCAGTCACCCAAATATTGTCTTTACTATCTGCTGTTATACCATCCGGATAAAGAAATTCCGCATCTCCATATCCATAGGAGCCAAAGCTAAGTAAAAAATTGCCATTGGTATCAAACTTTTGGACCCTATTATTTTGATGATCTGCCACCCAAGTATTTCCCTGATTATCTACAACAATACCATGTGAACGGTTAAACTGACCAGGATTTGATCCTGGAGAAGCTTTTTTTCCGACAAAATTTCCATTACTATCAAACTTCTGAATACGATTGTTATCATAATCTGCTACCCAAATAGTTCCCTGATTATCAATAGTCAACCCTCGTGGAGAGCTAAACTCGCCATCCTTTGATCCTAACGATCCGAATAAAAGTAAAAAAGTACCATTGTTATCAAACTTTTGAATACAATTTTTACTTTTATCAGTTACCCAAACATTGTCCTGATTATCTGCTGCGATATCCCATGGAGAAATAAAATTGCCATTTCCATTTCCGTAAGAGCCGAATTTGAGTAAGTAGTTTCCATTATTATCAAATTTCTGAATACGTGAATTTCCCGCTTCTGCTACCCAGATATTATCCTGACTATCTATAGTTATACCATGTACATAACTAAATTGTCCATTTCCAATTCCTTGAGAGCCAAACTTTAATAAAAATTTTCCGGTCGCATCAAATTTCTGAATACGACTATTACCATTATCTATGATCCAGATATTACCCTTATGGTCTATAGTAATTCCTGTAGGAGATCCAAATTGGCCATCCCCAGTTCCTTTAGATCCAAATTGTAATAACACATTCCCACGTAAATCCAACTTTGTGATCTGGTTTTTGTAACTATCAGAGATCCAAAGATTATTATCTTTATCTATTGTAGTATACTTTATTGGTTCGCTCACCTCAGTTGATAAAGCAGATGCAATAGTAAATTGATAAAAACTATTTGAGTCAATCTTTATAAGAGAGGCATTCTGACTTGAAACATAAATAGAACCTTGTTTATCTACAGATATATCAGCTGGACTTAATACACTGGTTTTCCCTATGGTTCGTTTAAATGTATAATTTTGCTGGCTCCATCCGGAAACACAAAAGAGTATAGTAGTAACCAGAGACAGAATACCTGAAAGTAGAAGTTTTATCATATAATAAATACAGAATTTAATCTGTAAAAATAGAAAAATAAATGCAACAAGTACTTGTTCGTTTTGACGATTTCTTACATTAAAACTTACCTAACTCTATAAAAAGTAGTTTATTTGGTGATATACATTACCAAATAACAGATGAACCAATGGCCTATAAATAGAGAAAGCCAGCTTATGGTAAGCCAGCTTTCTCTACCGGAAAATGAAAGGAACCTTGAATACCTACTGCACCACAACCCGTTGAATCGAAGTACCCTTATTAGTCTGAATATGTACCAGATACATTCCTTTGGGCTTAGCCTGCATATTAATCTGTACAGCCTGGCTATCTACCGAGGATAGACTTACGTTCTGCGCCTCCCCCAACAGATTATAGATCTTAACCTGTTCAATGCGAACAGACGCAGCTACTAGCTGCATTAATATAGATACCTTTCTATGACTTTTACTTTTAGGAGCACTGCAGATATAAGTGAAACATTGAATCTTAGCTTTTATGAATCAGCTCCTTTGGTTTTATCAAAGTTAATAGACCCAAAAAATCTCAGTAATAATGGCACACTGGCTGTAAAAGTTGCCAGAATGGTCGTAATTTGATTATAGGTTTCCCGTTGAGTCAGGAAAATAAATGTAAACAGCGCACTCATCACAATGATAAGAACAATTTTAAATTCGCTCCAGACACCTTTCGCCATAATTTCCCGATCTATAATGGCCTCCTGTTTAGGCTTTACACACGTTAAGATATAGTTACGAAAGCTTTTGTTCATCAATCGTATGGCTCCATTGTATTTTAATAACCCCTTATCCAGCAATGCCCTTATTATCTTCACATTTTTAAAGTTAGCAAGTCCATCCTGCGCCAGATCATATAAAATATATTGCTCTTCACGAGTACAGGAGTTCCATAATGCGGCGTAGTGCAAATGAGCCAGTTGCTGAATTTTGAGGATCAAATCACCCCGTTTCTTACTATTGACAGACACACTAAGATTACCAGAGCACTCTTTCACTTCTTTTTCCAGCGTTCTTAAAAATAAACCATTCCCATCTAATTCTTCTCTCAAAACATGTTCACCAGTAATGGTATTGTCCGCTGAGGAAGTACGTAAGCGCGAAGAAAATTCTCTCCATACCTTTTTGAAAGTCAGTGTATCTGAGCCATCATCTACAGGCATTGCTACAGGAGGAGCAACCGAACTGTTATTTGTTTCTAAAAATGCATCCAAATGAAAATAGAGCTCTTTAAAATTACTCATCAGATTTTCCCATTTAGAAATATCAATGCTATTGCAAAGTGTATCCTTTTCATTGATTACAACATACTTCTGAATACAGGTATTCATCTCCTGAGAAATTGAGGTCCAATCTTTCAGGGATAAAATCACGGTAGCCTCAGAATTATCAATAGCTTCATACAAACGTGTGATAATTGTATTGTATTTTTTCTGATCAGCAGCCCAGAAGCAAAGCTGCTCAAGATGTACAATCACAAGTTGCTCCCCCCTATTTGAACTACCTGGTACCGGATTTGCTTTTCTTCCTCCTCCTGTTTGTCTGCCGCCCCCATTACCATTGAAGGAACCAGACAAATGTGTATCTGTAGCTGCTGCACCCATGTTTTGTCCGGACAATTGACTGTTGTTAGATTTCATGGTAAAAAGAGCTTTTCGTGTCAAATACTTCTTTTAAGCTTTTTCCTTTGGAAATATCTTTTACATCCTTTTCAGTAAGCTGACTCAAATTTATAAACACAAGGTTCTTTGCGGATTTTGGATCAAAAAGCTTACTCAAATACCTGGCATTAGGAAGGAAGGAGCCAGATAAGAATAAGTAGTTGCTGGCAGCAGTATTGGCAGAGGTAACCACATCTTTGCATTTCTTAGAATTAAAATGTGAATCCACTCCAAAATTATACAACCCTTCATCAAACAGAATAAAATTAAATAAATGGGTCGCGGAATATCTGATAATGGCAAATAACCCACACAGCAGAATAGCTATTATAACAGAAGGTAAAATATATAACTCCGCTACAACCCATCCATCCATAGGCAGGTTCAGTGCGTCACTCAAAAAAGGAAAGTTAAGAGAAGGTAGAGAGCAGGAAATTTGTATAGATTTACTAATATCACTCTTATCATGAAGTACACCTGCATACTGTACTGTCAATATATCTTTTTTAGTCAGGTCTACCCAATGAAAGTTAGCCAGGTTTATATCCGATTTCAGTAAAAGATGATTATCCCGTACAATTTTGTTATATAAAGGCCGCAAATGGAGCCTTGGCATTAGCTCATTAAAACGACTGTATGAGATAACAGACTTTTTATTTGCAGAATCAGTAGAGCTTATACCATAATTTATTGTAACAGGATAAATGGATTGAGTATAATAGCCTTTTTGCTCAATTAGTTTTTTAACGATAGAGTCATTCTCAGATATTCTCATTTTGGCATAATGCTTTTCTATATCTATTCTCCTTTGTGTTAGCTGATGGGCTAAATGAATGAGTTGATGACTGGCGGCTATTCTATGTTCACGGTCATAATTCACTTTATAAAATAGAATAGCAGGTACAACTCCCAGCAATATAGCCCAAAACAGCATACTCCAGGGATAGGATTTGCGTACCTGAAAGATCTCAGACAGCATACTCTCATTCTTGTCTTCACTAAGTTTCAGTTTTTCTTCTCTGAGTTTTAGTGCTGCATCAAAAAATATAGTCAATAAACTCACTAGCAGTAATCCTAGTATATATCCTAGAATTATGACTGTTTTAGTTACACCTGCTTGATCGGCAGATTGTTGAGAAATTTTAGTAATTAACAGGACAGACAATAAACTATAAATAATCCAAAAAATGGGTTTCGTAGATTTGAAATATAAATACCTGGCCAATGCAAATGAGGTTATAGAAGTAAGTACATAGAAACACCATAAATCTGTCTCATTTTGATAAGAGAACGAAAAGAGTATAGTAAGAACAATCAGCAATATATTCAGACAAGCAAATACTACATAGCTTCTCGTGTTTTCCTGAATAGGAGCAAGCCAGTAAAATGCAAAATTTTCACCTTTAAGCCGAACATCATGCTGATAGGTTAGCTTATGTGTCAGCAAGAGTATAAATAAGGGTACAAGTGAAAGCAGAAAGTACAAAATAGTCATACTGATAGCCATGGTGCGCGTACTATTAAAGTATTCTTGCTTGTGAAAGACCAAAAGATACAATGGAAGATTGGGAAGTGGAGCTCCATAGGCTATATACGGTTCTCCATTATAGGTAATAGATAAATGTCGGGATGCACTGCCATTAATGGCTGCAAGCAATTCCCTGTCCTCACCACATTCTTTGAGAAAATCTTCCTGCAGGTTTTTAGTTTGATTGGAATGAAACCATACTTTGCCTTTCGGGTCTATAATGCTGAACTGATATCCCAATGGCATGATTGGATTTATTACAGATTGTAGCTTTGCCACCATTGCCATTACAGGTCGGTAGTTATTCAGGGGGTCCGTTGGCAGATAGCTCTTATCTGCCCGAATAGAAATTGCAACAATATTCTCCCCGGTAATCCTATTGAAGATTGGCTCAAACATAAACAGCCGTTTAGACTGGCCTTTACCTAATTGCCATAGCTGATTTGTAAGGACTGCCTGAAAATAATTACGGTCCTGAACTTTTACTGAAGGCTGATCTACCGTATCAACATATAAGGCTTGTTTGGCCCATCCAAGGGAATCTATCCAAAACACATCATCAAAATAAGGATAGACCAGAGGTTTCATTGTGGTCTTCTTTAAAATATTTAAATTCGTCTTTTTAGGCTTTCGGATTTTATAGGCTTCCAATTGTGCTACAGCAGCATCCAGTTCACCGATAAACGCTGTCCGTATATCTGTGTTTAGTTTTGACAGATCTTCATTATTGGCCTTTTTTTCCGGAAAGAAATATGTATATGAGGATATTACCATAATGGTAATCAGAAAGGAACCTATTACGACAGATAATGCACACAAAAAAGCATCCTCTGCTTTTAAGCGTTCTACCGGACTTACGATCAATAGCTTTATAAAAGGATATCCTAACACCAACAAAAGCATCAATAACAAACTAAAGAGAAGTGTAAATACCGGCACTTCATAAATCTGAGCATAATAAGTCTTTCTAAGAATCAGACCTGCCAAAATCAGATCATGATCGGTATTAATCCGGATACGCTGAGTGAATAACTTATAAGGTATACCGGCAAGTTTTACATTCCATATATTATCTGATTTCTTAAACAGTGAATCTAGCTGATAAGCCTTGCCCTCATCTGTATAAAGACTCAACTCTCCAGGCATAGTGCTAAAAACACTTCCTTCTTGTTTGCTGCTTATTAATTGAAACTCGTCAAAAACTTCACCTTTGCCAACCAACACATTCTTCAAAAAATCCTCTAATGAAACCTGAAATTCAATAGTTGATTTTACACCATTCGAAGATTTACCTACAGTATCAGTATAATGCAGGAAATTGTGTTGGGTAATTGCTGTTTTAATAAAATCTTCTTCCTGGTAAGGGTTTATTTCTGTAAATGTTATATCCTGATTGTAAACTCCTTTGGCTGGCAAAGACTTCTCGATTTCATCTAATCTGTATTTAATTTCTTCTTTCGCATTTTGGATAGTGTTGGCGTTCTTTTCAATTATATTGGTATTAATCTGACTCAATATCCGAAATGCTCTCTCATGCAGGTACGATTCGTTTTCCTTTACATATACAAAATAATAAACACCAAAAATCAGAGCCAGTAAGCTTAGTGTTACAAGAATGATCTTGTAACGTCTAAAAGATATATCCATCAATTTCATATAGTCTCATCATTAGAAGCAGGAGATTAGATTTCTTACAGAGAAGGCACAAACAGGATAGCATTTTTATACTTAAACAGACTATCAGACACTTTCACCTATAACCCCAGGGGTTAAGTAGTAGAATATCGTAAATACATGATTTTATGCCATGTTGGAACAGGGCAAAGAAGATTATAAAGTATACTTGATACCCATGCAATTTCTTTACTAAAACCAGTTATGTCAATACCTCAAAAGAGGTATTTTGAAGACCTTAAAGGCTTATTAGGTAAGTAATCCGGGGGTAAGGTTTAGGCCTTATCATGTACCATAACTTTTCTGGAAATGAAGGTTTTAAAAAGAAAGACGCTGGTTCGAACATCCGTTCGGACTTAAAATGAAAGCAACGTCCGTTGCGTTGGGACAAATAGAGCCAAGTTCAGGTTTGTAATAGTACCCAAACAAGGTTTTATCTCCCAACACAGCGGACACTGCTCTCAAAATGGGCACAAGCGTCCGCTCAATGCTGTCAAGGTAAGAAAACCACTCAAACTACCTTATCTGTCCTTCTGTAAGAATCTCGTGGCAAATAGAGCCATGTTCGCTTTATGAGAGAAAAAAACTCCAGTTGGAAAGGCCGCCGGTCTTGTCAAGAGTTCCTTTCAGGAGGACAGGGAGGGGGCAAGAGAGTAAAAAAGAGATTATCCCCTAAAACCTGCAAAATTGAAAAAGTTATGGGACAGGATAAGAGTTTAGCTTGCTCAGCAATGGATCTTTAAATAAAACTGCTTGGGAATAGAACACTTCAAAGAACAACAGTCACTATACTGCTAACACCTTATCGCTTAACATAACGGCTGTATAGGTTCTTAGCGATTCGATTGCTTGGGAAAGACACTGTGACTCAAATAACTTTCGTAAATTGCATAAGAAGTATAAATGCAGGCAAAGTATGTGTCGACAAGATGATTGTTATACTAATGTGAGCCCTATACTACTCACGTTTCAGATTGCCCAATCACAATTTTCACGTTTGCAAATGGAATTATTGGAACGTGGTGTTTTTCTCTCACCAGAAGATTGAGGTATTCCTATTGACTTGAACAACAAAAGAGAAAAATAAGAAAGTAAACAGCTGTAAGCTAAACTGAAAGCACACTACCAAAATGATAGCCCTTCTACCCCACCCTACCGATGATGCAACCTTCCTCTCCTACCTGGAAACACTCATCCAAAACCAAGTAAATGACTACAGGCCCAACCATCTATACCTTATCCGTCTGGACAACTGGTTTGATGATAAGTGGCTGGGATTTTCAGGAACGCGTATGCACGAGATCTCTATCTGGCAGTTAGATCAGGTAACCGTGCCTCCTTTTCATCCCAATCGGGTAGAAAGCTGCCTCTACTACAAACTGAAAGAAGGTAGCTATACACTAAAAGTGATGACAAAGCCCCTGCACATTATCCAGACAAGTACAGACAATTTGCACAGGAAGATTACGGACTTTATGGACGATGGGCTTTTTGTCTGGTATAGTAGTAACTCAAAAATGAATTCAATGGGAGCTGTAATGATGTATCAGGTGAAAGACAATGAATGCTTTCCATTCTATCTATCGTTGAGTGGAGGCATAAACTGGAAGGTGCAAAAGACAAAGGGGATAACCCGAAGCCAAGTAGAGGAAATATTAGCTGCAAACTAGGATTAAGTAAAAGACGTTTTGAGTTTACCTCTAAGAAGGGCTTTTTTGAGATAATGTTAAAAGGCTTTCAAACGGAAGTTAGCTATCTGAAATGGTTGCAGTATCCTTAAAAAGCAAAAATCAGACAGTACAGCCTGACTTTTACAAGATTATTGAAGATGTCATTTCTTAACCTGTAGTAGAACTCGACTTAAATAGCCAGGTTGTTGGGCTGATAAATATTCCATCATTTCTTGTATAACTTCCTTAGTAATCGCTTTCACAAAAAATAAGGTCGGGGAGCAATGAAAAGATAAACTTCTAGCTTCTCCTACTGGATTCTTTCCTACATCTCATTCACAATGTATAAATTCACTCTCATATTCGTTTCAGGATACTTTACTAAAACGAATCTGGAGTCCTACATAAGATACAATTCCACTTTTTTATACACCTCATGTCTAGAATTGTTAATATAAGCAAATAAACTAACAGGATAGTAACAATCAGCCTGAAAAGAATCGAACCGAACATCTAATGCCTTAAGATAAGGTATACCCTTAATCTTATCAATTAGTAAAAATGCTAAATCCCCAACTAATAAATTTTTATCAAAAGTACAAACCCTGGCAGGTGTTATAGTTGTGTCTAGTATAAGCTTAATAGTGCTATGTTGTTTTGTAGAAAAAGTTGTGACGAGTGAACGATACAAACTATCATCTACAATTCTCGAGCAATCATTGTCCCAATTAAAAGAAACGCCATTCGGTAAGTCTATCAAGATAATACCATTCACTATTTCTACCTGATGTCCTGTATCTACATTGACACTATCCGTTGAAATGTCAGATCTTGACGAAGAGCAAGACATAAAAAGGGCAAACACACTAGTATATAGTTTTTTTTTCATTCGTATGCTTTTCAGACAGTTATTTGATCCTGAGGGGGCCACTCTCCCCAAAGTAATTGCTCTGATTTATTTAATCTCTTGTGGATTTTTCTGCGAATATTTGCCCAGCCTCGTAGAAATACAAAACAGCACAAGGCTTGGGGTATACTCCCAACTGGAAGGTTAATTAATAGAAACATCTACCACTTAATTTTTATATTCAATATAGGTTATCTGTACATAAAATGGCAGAAAGAAACAATACATAAAGTAATCAAAAAAACTTTCATATAAGCATTTACTTATCCAGATATACAATAGACCTCGCCGGATTTTCAACCCAATAGGTCACTTCAAGTGGCTGTCCTTCTCTTAGATTAGGGTAGTTTTTCAGAGAATCAGATCCTATATATTGAATACGTTCATAGTCTTTCCCATCAACAGTATATTCAAACTTAACAGAACCAAAGACAGACATTACACTCAGAAGCACTCCTGCTGTTTTATGTGTCTTTTCGTCTTCTAAAAAGACAGGTCTATTATAAAATACGTTCAGGTTTTCACAATCTTCACTATCATATTCAGCATAATACCTGTCACCTACAATATCAGTTCCTGACAGTGTTAATATGGTACTGCAAGAATCATAGGTAAAAACACCACCGAACCCAGTCGCTAAAGGAACTCTTTTACTAATTAGTGTGATTGTTTGAACAGGTTTTCCTTTAAAAGAAGTATCCATAGAATTATAAGCCGCGAAGACAATACCACCTACGATTAGCAACATAATACTACAGGTTACTATCTTGTCCATTGTACTGCTCATATATATTTCTCTTTAAATGTATGCTTTCAAAATGATTTCTTTTCTCTTTTCAGCTAGTCTTAGTAATACAGGAAAGTAAGCCAATGACTATAAACCACAACAAAGGTTCAGACAGACATCCAAACCTTTGTTGAGTTACCTTATATTCTTTACAAAAGCCTTTTTGTTTATTCGCATCGGCAAAGGTATTTCTCTTATAGCCAGATCCGTTGGTTTAACCTATGCCCTCTCCTACTGCACCACGACCCGTTGTATCGAAGTACCCTTGTTTGTCTGAATATGTACCAGATACATCCCTTTGGGCTTAGCCTGCATATTAATCTGTACAGTCTGGTT
This sequence comes from Xanthocytophaga flava, assembly GCF_030068545.1. Classification (NCBI taxonomy): domain Bacteria; kingdom Pseudomonadati; phylum Bacteroidota; class Cytophagia; order Cytophagales; family Rhodocytophagaceae; genus Xanthocytophaga; species Xanthocytophaga flava. The sequence goes on from NZ_JASJOR010000047.1 coordinate 33,726, forward strand.
GTCTGCTGAGGATAGACTTACAGTCTGTGACTCACCCAACAGATTATAGATTTTAACCTGCTCAATGCGCACAGACAGATCTACCGACTGAATCCACACCTGACTCTGGGTAGGATTCGGATACAAGCTCAGCTTGCCTTTCAGCGCATCTGGTTCAGCCGCCATTACCTTGTCATCAATAATACTCTCATCCAGCTGATTAGCAGGGTTGATTACCTTTGGTACATCATACATCACATTCATAGTAGTGTTGGTGCGTACCGGATCATTGTAATCAAAGAAGATGTCGGCATAATTCTCAATAAGCGTCTTTTCGGGTAGATTAGCTTTTGGCTTGATTGAGAACTGAATAAATCCATTACTACCTGCTTGATCATGGGTGCTGTCTGGTAGATTGATATTATTGAATGTCCAGGTGAGTACAGGTTGTCCTTTACCACTTACTTTCAGTGAATAACCATGCGAAGCAGCCCCCATTTTTAATGTTGTAATATCCAGCTTATCAGATAAAGTATCCACTACCACCACTTTATAGGCATAATCCGTACCTGTGTTCTGGAAGCGAATAGTATATTTCAGTTCAGAATTTGTTGGTGTATAATGGTCCACAGGTGTTCCAGCAGGACTTACCAGCTTATCGTTAGGATCAAACGAATCTACAATCTGCATACATTGTATGGCAACTTCGGGCTCTGCATCGTCTTGTGGCAACACATCGACAAATCCTTTGCTGACTATATCACTGCTAGAGGCTACACATCCTTCAATGGTCAGATTCGTTTGAGATTTACGGGGATGACCGGGTCGTTGGTCTGCTTCCAGACGAACGGTCTTGCCGTTAGCAGGTACTTTCAAAACTAAACTATCCCCTGCTGCCAGTTTATAGTTTTTACGGAAAGCCAGTTGCGCATTGAGCATAACACGAAACTCAGCACTATCAGCCATTGCCTGGCCCATATTTTTAATTACCATCTGCACCCGACCATTTTCTATACACTTGCCTGTCAGTACAATGTCGGAATTGTCCCAGGTAGAATTAGCAGGCAGAGTATAGGTATTGGCAGGGGTAATCCAGGCTTTGGTACATTGCGTCCAACCACTAATTTCAGCCAAACACGCTACTGAATCTATAATATGGATAGTATCTGACTGGTTTCCGCCAAGACTATCAATAGTGAATACATAATTAGAATCCTTATCAATGGTATAAGGTTTATTAGCATATTTTAATAATACAAACTCAGGCATCCTCAAATATACTTTTACATTTCTTGCTGAAGCATAACCACTGTTAGTACATGTTACGGTTGTTTCATTAGTAAAGCATCTGCGACGACGGGTAGAACTGATGAATACCTCAAGATGAGGTATTGCTGTAACCTTGTTGGCGAAGGTGATACCTGTTACCTGTTCTTTTTCCTTAACTAGGGTAATCGGTGCAGATATGTTATTGGCAGGACACACTGATTGTAACAATAATGTATCTGTATTCAGTACTTGGCTAATTGTAAAAGTACCCACAGGAACAGCTATCCTGTAGTTGCCAAATTTATCTGTGTTGCTATAATATCCACCCGGATTTGCTACTACCATTACGTTAGGAATCCCTACATCTGTATTATCAAAGCTACAATTCTGATTTTTGTCAGCATAGACTTTACCACTGATAAATGACTTTTGATCTGTACTATAAACAAATACTCCTCTCCCTTCATCTGTCCAGAAAATATCTCCATTTTTATCTAAAGTAAGCCAATTAGGGCTATTGATCAGATTATCGATTTTCAGTAAAAACTTGCCATTGGAATCAAATTTCTGAATACGATAGTTCCTGTCATCAGCTAGCCATAAATTATCTTCACTGTCTATATCAATCCCACCGCCATACCAAAACTGACCATCACCAAAACCCTGAGACTTAATCTCTAATAAAAACTTGCCATTGGAATCAAACTTCAGAATGCGACTATTTCCACTATCTGCCACCCAAATAACTCCTTGGCTATCTGTTGCAATACTACTGGGAAACAAAAACTGGTTCTGGCCCAAACCCAATGAACCAAATTGAAGCAAGAACTTTCCATTTTTATCAAATTTTTGAACACGATGATTCGACTGATCTACAACCCAGATATTTTCCTGTGAATCCAGGGCAATACCGGATGGAGAGCCAAATTGTCCATTTCCGTTGCCCTTCGAGCCAAACTTTAGCAGGAATTTGCCATTGGTGTCAAATTTTTTGACGCAGGCATTTCTTATATCTGTAACCCAAACATTCCCCTGAGGATCTGTTGCCACACTACATGGGCTAAGCAATTGAGTATCAACAGAACCAGATACACCAATAGTAAGAAGGTAATTACCTTCTGCATCAAACTTTTGAACCCGGTGATTACTGCTGTCTGCCACCCAAGTATTTCCCTGATTATCTACCGCAATATCCTGGGGATTATTGAACTGGTCATTATTTGATCCTGGGCTTCCATAGGTTCCCATAAACTTACCACTGGCATCAAACCTTTGAATACGATAGTTGCTAGGACATGCTACCCAGATAATACCTTGATGATCAATAGTTAATCCTTGTGGACCATTAAGCTGACCCTCATCTGAACCAAACGTTCCGAATGATGTTAAAAACACACCATTCTTATCAAACTTCTGGAGGCGATTATTAAATAGTTCTACTACCCAAACATTGTCATCACTATCTGTTTCTAAACCACAAGGATAATTAAATTGTCCATTAGCATCACCCAGAGAACCTACCTTTAACAGAAAACTCCCATTTTTATCAAATTTCTGAATACGATGATTTCCGGTTTCAACAATCCAGACGTTTCCCTCACTATCTGTTGTAACAGCCTTAGGAAATGAAAACTGACCATTTCCGCTTCCTCTGGAACCTACCTTTAAAAGAAACTTTCCATTTTTATCAAATTTTTGAACACGATGATTCGACTGATCTGCAATCCAGATATTTTCCTGTGAATCCAGGGCGATCCCGGTCGGGTAATTAAATTGGCCATCTCTACTTCCAACCGACCCAAATTTTAACAATATATTCCCTTTTGGATCAAATTTCACAATCTGGTTATTGTAGCTATCAGCCATCCAAATATTACCAGCCTCATCCAAAGCAGTGGACCTTTCCACAGACAAATCATTTGGTCTTAAGGCATAGGCAAAAGTAGATTGATAAACTCCATCCGGATCCATCTTTACAACAGAACCAGGAGCACTTGAAACATAGACAAATCCTTGTTTATCTACAGATAAGTCTATGGGATCGTATACATTGGTTTTCCCTATAGTTCGTTTAAGTGTATACTGCTGCCCCCAGCCAGAAATACCAAAAATTAGAGTAGTAAGTATAAATAGAAGAACTGAAAGTAGAGATTTCATCATATAATAAATACAGAATTTAATCTGTAAAATTAGATAAATAAATACAATAAATACTTGTTCGTTTTGACGATTTCTTACATGAAAACTTACCAAACTCTATAAAAAGTAGTTTATTTGGTGATATATACTACCAAAAAACAGACGAACCAATGGCCTATAAATAGAGAAAGCCAGCTTATGGAAAGCCAGCTTTCTCTACCGGAAAATGAAAGGAACCTTGAATACCTACTGCACCACAACACGCTGTATCGAAGTTCCCTTATTGGTCTGAATATGTACCAGATACATTCCTTTGGGCTTAGCCTGCATATTAATCTGTAAAGTCTGGTTGTCTGCTGAGGATAGACTTACAGTCTGTGACTCACCCAACAGATTATAGATCTTAACCTGTTCAATGCGAACAGAGGCATCTACCGACTGAATCCACACCTGACTCTGGGTAGGATTTGGATATAGGCTCAGCTTGCCTTTCAGCGCATCAGGTTCAGAAGCCATTACTTTATCAATAATGCTATCATCCAACTGATTGGCAGGATCGATTACTTTGGGTACATCATATAGCACATTAGCTGTAGTGTTGGTACGTACCGGATCATTGTAATCAAAGAAGATGTCGGCAAAGTTTTCGATACGAGCTTTCTCGGCTAAGCCAGCTTTAGGCTTGATCGAAAACTGAATAAATCCATTGCTGCCTTTCTGATCACGGGTGCTGTCTGGTAGATTGATATTATTGAATGTCCAGCTTAAAACAGGTTGTCCTTTGCCACTTACTTTCAGTGAATAACCATGCGAAGCAGCTCCCATTTGCAATGTGGCGATATCCAGGTTTTCGGACAAGGTATCTACTACCACCACTTTATAGGCATAATCCGTACCTGTATTCTGGAAGCGAATAGTATATTTCAGTTCAGAATTTGTTGGTGTATAATGGTCTACAGGTGTTCCAGCAGGACTTACCAGCTTATCATTGGGATCATAAGAATCTATTATCTGTAGACATTGAATCGCGACTTCAGGCTCTGCATCGTCTTGTGGAAATGCATTGACATATCCTTTACTCACTATATCACTGCTAGAGGCTACACATCCTTCAATGGTCAGATTCGTTTGAGATTTACGGGGATGACCGGGTCGCTGGTCGGCTTCCAGACGAACGGTCTTGCCGTTAGCAGGAATTTTTAACTCTATACTACCTGTTCTTTGCAGTTTGTAATAGTTGCGGAAAGCCAGTTGCGCATCCAGGAACACTCTAAACTCAGCACTATCTGACATAGCCTGTCCACTATTTTCAATCAACATCTGTACTTTGCCATTTTCAATACACTTACCTGTCAGTATAATATCTGACTGATCCCATTGAGAGTTTGCAGGAAGTGTATAGTCATTGGCAGGAGTAATCCAAACTTTGGTACATTGAGTTACTCCCGTGATTTTAGCCAAACACGCTACTGAATCTATAATATGGATATTACCTGATTGATGAGCTTGAAGTAAGCCGATAGTGAAGACATAGTTAGAATCTTTATCAATACTGTAAGGCAAGCCTGCTGTTTTCAGTGTAACATGTTGAGGCATTTTTAGATATACTTTTACATTGGTAGCATCCGCATACCCTGTGTTGGAATAGCTGATTACAGTTGTGTTGGTAAAACATCTTCGGCGACGGTTAGAACTGACCATAACTTCCAGATGAGGTATATTTGTAATTGCATTGGCAAAGTTAACACCAGATAACCACTCACCTTCATTAGCCAATGTTATCGGCACAGATGTGTTATTCTCCGGACAAATCGACTGCAATAACAGACCATTTGCATGTAGCTGGCTAACTGTGTAAGTACCTGTAGGAACAGCAATTCGATAATTACCTTCTTTATCAGTACTGCCATAGTATCCACCTGGATTAGCAATCAGTATTACCTGGGAAAGAGCTTCATCCGTGTCATCAAAGTTACAATTCTGATTTTTGTCAGCATATACTTTACCGCTGATAAATGACTTTTGATTTGTACTATAAACCATTACTCCGATCCACGGATTTGTCCAATAGATATCTCCATTTTTGTCCACAGCAATTGCGATAGGACTCTGTACCAACCCATTTACTTTTAGTAAAGGTATACCAGTAGAATCTAGCTTTTGGATACGGTAATTATACCCATCAGTAACCCAAAGATTATCCTCACTATCTGTTGTAATACCTTGAACAGAGAACAATCCAACAGTCCTTATTCTTCTTAGAAATTTACCATTGGGATCAAATTTCTGGATACAATAATTTACCTCATCTGCTGCCCATACATTTCCATAACTATCAGTTGTTACACCACGAAGAGAAATAAAGCTCCCATCCATGTCGCCATAGTTACCCACCTTTAGCAGGAATTTACCTGTTGAATCAAACTTCTCAATACGGTAATTCTTTGGATCTGCAACCCAGATATTGCCCTGATGATCTGCTGTAATCCCTGTAGGAAAAGTAAACTGTCCATCATCGCTTCCTAAAGAACCAAACTTTAGTAAAAAATTGCCATTGGTATCAAATTTTTTGACAGAGTTGTCTCCAATGTCTATTACCCATACATTTCCTTTATTATCTGTTACTATGTCATTAGTATGGTATAAATAGGCATATTTAGAACCCGTTAAATAAAATGACAGGAGGAAATTCCCTTCTGCATCAAATTTTTGAACACGATTATTTCCGCTATCTACGACCCATGTGTTTCCCTGTTTATCTATCGCAATGCCCTGTGAGTATTTGAACTCGCCATTTTTTGGCCCACCGCTCCCGTATGTTCCAGTAAACTTGCCATTACTATCAAATTTTTGGATTCGGCTACTTTCATCTGTTACCCAAATTGTGCCCTTACGATCTATGAATATCCCTGTTGGAAGTGAAAACTGTCCATCGAGTGTACCTGATGTTCCGGCTGTTAATAAAAACTTACCATTCTTATCAAATTTCTGAAGACGATTATTGGTCTTATCTACTACCCAAACATTATCCTGACTATCCGTTGCGATATCCAATGGATCACCAAATTGTCCAATTTCAGTTCCAACATTTCCTACATTTAAAAGGAACTTACCCGTTGAGTCAAACTTCTCAATACGATACAGCCTACTATTTGCAACCCAAATATTTCCCTTACTATCAATGGCTATTCCACCTGGAAAATAAAGCTGTCCGTCCTCTCTTCCATTACCCCCTCCCACTTTTAGCAAGAATTTACCATTTTTATCAAATTTCTGAAGACGATGATTTCCACTATCTACGACCCAGATATTTCCCTGATGATCTATTGTTATGCCACTTGGCTTATTAAACTGACCATCATCTGTTCCAGTAAGACCAAATTGTAATAGGATATTCCCACGCATATCCGATTTTATGATCTTGTTATAGTAGCTATCTGCTATCCAAAGATTTCCTTCTTCATCTGGAACAGTAAATTTTACCAGACTGAATTGAAGAGGATAAGATCCATAGGCTTTCTGTTCAGCAGCAGCAATAGTGGATTGAAAAAATCCATTCGGATCCATCCTTGCTACAGACCCATTCTGACTGGAAACATAGACAAAGCCTTGCTTGTCCACAGATATATCAAAAGGAGCATAGACATTGGTTTTTCCTATAGTTCGTTTAAATGTATACTGCTGCCCCCAGCCCGAAACAGCAAAAAGGAAAGTGATAAGTATAGAGAAAAGACTTGTGAGTAAACGTGTTGTCATAGAGTAAGTACAAAATAATTCAGACAAATGTGTTCAACAATCCATAGATAAGTTGTATTCAGTTTTACTTACGCTGCTGAATAGAGGAGGAAAAACGGTAAATGCACCAGGAAGGAATAGTTAACACTTTGTAAAAGTTTATTCATAGAGTGATTACAGAAGATCTAACCACAAAGGTAGATAAAGGGGATAATGTGCTTTTTTTAACTTACTATAGTTTCTTACATAAACACATTGTACACCTGTATTCAACAAAAGAGCGGAACCTCTTCGAGTGAGCAATAGAGAGTCTTTTATTCTTTTTGGTAATAGTAAGTGTAAGCACTTATAATCAATCGGTTATAAAACCTATTTCTGAAAATTGAAGAACTGGCATTATAAAAAAGAAGAATGCCAGGGACTGTATAAAAAAACTTTCTCAGAAATCAGATAAAAGGGAAATATCTTCCAACACATTCCAAAGCAAATCTCACATACAGGTGTTACTACTTATATTTTCTATGTACCTATATGGCTGGGATTTTCCGAAACACGTATGCATGAAATCTCTATCTGGCAGTTAGATTAGATAACCGTGCCACCGTTTCATCCCAATCGGGTAGAAAGCTGCCTCTACTACCAACTGGAAGAAGGTAGCTATACACTAAAAGTGATGACAAAGCCCCCTACACATTATCCAGGCAAGTACAGACAATTTGAACAGTAAGATTACGGATTTTACGGATGATGGGCTTTTTGTCTGGTATAGTAGTAACTCAAAAATGAATTCAATGGGATCTGTAATGATGTATCAGGTGAAAGACAACGAATGTTTTCCGTTCTACCTCTCGTTGAGCGGAGGCCTAAACTGGAAGGTGCAAAAGACAAAGGGGATAACCCGAAGCCAAGTAGAGGAAATGTTAGGTGCAAACTAGGATTAAGTAAAAGACGTTTTGAGTTTACCTCTAAGAAGGGCTTTTTTGAGATAATGTTAAAAGGCTTTCAAACGGAAGTTAGCTATCTGAAATGGTTGCAGTATCCTTAAAAAGCAAAAGTCAGACAGTACAGCCTGACTTTGGTAAATTTTCTTGATATAACAAGTTTGACAAAAAAGGATGTCTGAGCTTTCTTGTTGCCAATTGGCTTAAACAGCCAAATATTGCTCGTAACATCAAGTAGTATGACATTTTTAGAGAGGTAATAACCAATTAATAAATCACATGCTAAATTCAGTTTCTTCGAATATTTCTAGCTATTTGTGGATGTTTTAAACTAAATACAAGTTTAACAAAATTTTTATATGGCCTTATCCAATCTAAATTAATGCATGTTAAGTGGTAAATAATAACTCTAGTTCTTTTCGTTATAATTCACTTAGTTATGATATATTAATTATCCCATAAAAACAAAGATACTTTTTTAATATAAACTATTCCTGGTTAAGTAGTTAACTACTTATTTTAAATAATTAAAAATTATTTTTTTCATTTTATAAAATGTTAGAATAGTAAAAAAAATGCTAAATGTATTAATTATAAATAAAAAAAAAGTTGTTTCATAATAATGAGTAGTGTATGAGAAATGAGTATAGCATGATATTCCAATAAGTAAACATAATACTAAAGAAACAACAAGTAACAACCCCTGTTGCAAGATCAATTTTAGAACACGATCATTTACGATATAGGTTAGAAGAAAGTTAATGATTATAGGACACGCAAAGAAATAAGGGAAATAATAAATTGCTGTCCACAATACATATAAACTTTTACTTTCTTGTGGTAAAAGAATTAACATCACCCAAGCTAAACCTAAACAAGCACTTATGAAGGCAGATATCAAGTTCACTTTAATTGTCTTCATCTTTTACATCTGTTTCCCAATCAATTTTTCTTGTAAAGTTATGCGTTTTTTCTGCTTGCCTTCCATTTTGATTGATCTCTTTTACATAAACTCCTTTTCAGACTCCTGTAGGATATGGAAACTGAGTAACGTAATAATTCGCATACGTAGTAAAGTTTAAAACGGGTTTTGAGTGCAATTTACCTCTTTCCGATACAGTAGCTTGCCTTTTTACGAAAAATTTCCACTCTGTTTCTTTTCCGGATAATAACAGAGCAGTAAAAAATCAGTTTAATTTGCATTCATGATTAAGCTACAAGACCTGAAAGGATTTACTATAAACAAGATAAAAGACCTGTTATGGGATCAGAGAAATATATTATGGACACGAGATTCGAAAACATTTTTTATATCCATTCCCAAGACAACCCAATGGCCTATTCATTCAAAGGCTGAAATTGCATCTGATTATCTCAACCTGGCTTTTTGTGGTCAAGCAATATGGGAGATTGCTAAAGATAATGGAGACGATTTTGAAAGTAATTTTCAATATCAACCTGTTCCTATTGAAGAAGACGGGAGTGTATTATTCACTGTTTCTTTCAAAAATACAGAATTGGCAATGAGTGAGTTGGCGGATGCTATTTGTTTACTTGCATTCCTATATCGTTACACTGATGATACCGGATTTCATGACAATATAGATTGGTCAGAATATGATAATAATTTGGACTTGCTCCGTTTAGACATGATCAAAGGATTTAAAGAAGATATGGAATGGCATGAGTTCTATCCAGCCTGCCCCTATTTTCTTGAAGTTTATAATGATTTCAGCAAGGAATAAGAGAATACTGAATATTCAGAGAGAACATCCCACTGTCTCCGAATTCATTGCGGGGATGCGTTCATTGTTGTCAAATAGTATTGAAAGATGTACCTCCATCTGTTCCTTTATATCCAAAAGAGTCTCAATAAAACGAAATGACTGTTGGACTGGCAAATAGTAGTCTGAAAGGTTCTACCATTTTGAAATAATACTACTTATCCCTACTATTACTTAAACAACAGAAATAGTGTTAATTGAACTCAAATATAAATTTTGATGAATCTAAGTCACAGGTTCCGATAAGTAAGAAATAGACGAAGTTCGTAAACACAGAGGTTGGCAGTCATTCTAAAAGTCAAAACTACAGATAGTAACAGACAACAAAAGACAATGGAAAAAGAACTTGAAAATCTAATTGAAAAGACAAAAATTAGCGACTTGCACATTCGCTATTTCAGAGCTATTGACGAAAAAACACTTGATAAAAACATCGTTGCAGACACTTTTACCGCAGACGGACAAATTGTAAAACCAAACGGTGCAGTTTCTATTGGACACCACAACATACTCGACGGACAACTAAAAAGTTTTGCACGTTTCCAAGCGACACAACATACGACAAGCGACTTTATCATAGAACTTAACAACGACAAAGCGACAATTAGAATAAACTTGACGGCAATGCACGTTTGGGGCGACGTTGACGAAAATCCGACACTTAAAGGGAAACACTTTCACGCAGGTGGCGTTTTGACGACAAAAGCCATTAAGACAGACAATCAATGGAAAATAAGCGAATGGATTTTTCGCAATGTTTGGAGGACAGGCGAAGGAATGAATGAAATGGCGAAATTTGCAAGACCAACAGAATGAAAAAACAACAAACTGCCAATCGGGTAGACGGCTCTGCCGTATCCGCCTGAACTGTAGTAGTTAGCTGTAAGCTAGAAGGCATCAATTCCTATAAATAGTTACAAGATATACTGGAGCGATTACCTAATCATCCTAGTAATCAGCTCGGCCAATTAATCCTTTCCCATGGAAGCCTACTGCTTCCTAAATGGCTACTTTAGCGAATAGATATACACTTTTACGGGGAAACGCCATTCGCTTTCTGCCATCTTTAATGAAACGATTGTCTGAACTCCAAAGGCGAAACATTTGTCTTTGTCTTGAAAAGTTTGCTAAACGATTGTGAATGTTCAAAACCTAATTCATACGCAATCTCTGAAACGGAAAGATTTGTCGTTGATAATTTTTCTTTGGCTTTTTCTATGATGGCGTTCTGAATGTATTGTTGGGTATTGAGTCCCGTCAGTGAACGCAACATATCACTCAAATAACGCTGCGATAGCTTTAATTCTGTGCTGATATATTTCACGGATGGTAAACCGTTTCTCAAACTGTTTTCTTCTTCAAAATAGTTTTCTAAAAGTTTATCCAAAGAAGCTATGATGTCATGATTGACTGCTTTTCTGGTAATGAATTGGCGATTGTAAAAACGATTGCTGTAATTGAGCAGTAATTCTAGTTGTGATACCAGCACATCCTGGCTGAAACCGTCGATATTGTTGGCTAACTCGTGGGCTATTGTCGTAAATAAATTGGCTGTAATTTCTTTTTCTTTCGCCGACAAAAACAAGGCTTCTGAAACATCGTAAGAGAAAAAGCCATACTTATGTATCGTATTTCCTAATGAATAACTTCGTAAAAAGTCTGAATGAAAATACAAAGCAAAACCTTCATAATTTTCTGTTTCTGTTGGTGAAAAAACGATTTGCCTAGGCTTCAAAAATGCCAATCCACCTTCTTCAAAATCATAATGTCCCTGTCCGTATTTTATCTGTCCCTTAAATGTAGACTTAAAGGAAATTTTATAAAAATCAAGACTTATTTTTTGTCCTTTTGGAAACTTTTCAATCGCAACCTTATTGTAATCCACCAATCCAACCAATGGGTGCAAAGGTGCAGGAAGTTCCAATTCCCGCATCAGTTGCGATATGCTCTTAATATGCTTGATGTCAGCTTGTCTTTCCATTTTTCAGATTACGAATTTAATCAATTTTGTTTTGACGGACGAATAACGATGTCGCTAATCTCAACATAGCTTGGTTGGCTTATTGCATAAATTACAGCGTTGGCGATAGCAATGGAATTTATGGCAATCTGCTCCATACCCTTTTGGATTGCTGTTTTCATGGCTTCATTTTTCAGGTTGTTTGCAAAATCTGTTTTCACAAATTCGGGCCAAATACCCGTAAAGCGTATGTTTCTGTTTGATTCCTGACAAAAGCTTCTGCAATAGTTCGAATGGCATTTCAATTTTACATGAGTCATCCTGAATGTTGGATAAGAGCAAAACCCGAGCCTATGTTTTTGAAAATGTGGGCTTGGGTTAATTTTTGAGAGAGGTTTCTTCCTTCGTTTCTTTATTGTCTCTTACATCACTCTTCTTGTGGCCTCTTACTTTTTTGCTTGTCCAAAAAAGTAAGCAAAAAAGGACACTTTTCTCCGATCCTTCCACCCGCAAGGCCAAAGGCCAACCTCGCGGAGAAAAGATTGCCAGCGCACCTATACGACCACACACGATTGAAGTCAACACAACTCTCTTTGTACCAAAATTTGTCTGTATCTTCACAAAGGATATAGGACAGGATAAAGGGGCTTTCCCTTATCTTGTCCCATAACTTTTTCAATTTTGCGGGTTTTAGAGACAATTGCTTTTTCATGCCCTAAAACTCTTTTTTGTCCTCCTGAAAGGATATCGTGACAAGACCGGCGGCCTTTCCGATTGGAATGTATTTGTTTTTCTCACAAACCAGGCATGGCTCTATTTGTCAAGAGATCCTTGTGCCCGTTGTTGGTGTTATCACCATAGCCGTCAGGCTAAGGAAAAAAGCATATCTTTGTCGTATGCAAGATATTGATTTTCAAAATATTGTGACTTCTGATAAAGATTTCACTGAATTGTCTTCT
>NZ_JASJOR010000048.1:0-44307 GCF_030068545.1 Xanthocytophaga flava
ACAGTTTCAAAGTCTTATTAATTCGGTTTGAGAAGAAGGCGCCTAACTGGACTGCATTTCTCTATATGGCTTTCTCTATTCGTTTTTTACGTAAAATCCAACCTCTTAATAAATACTAAACAACTTCTAAGCTGGATTACTGACGTAACCTGATAATCGGGAAAATATGGAAAAATGCTTTCATAAGCATTAATGATGGAAGTTCCTATCTATCACTTTTGTACTATAGGGTGAATTTTAAGAAAGTAATAATTGCTTCTAGAAATAACCTATATACAAGTCGCTAATAAACACTAAACTGCAATCCAGTGAAGGTGAAGACTCCTTAGAGATTAACATACAAACAGATCGAAACAACAAATAACTGGCATATAGGTTGAGTTTGTGTGTAACTGGAGTTCAGGTTAAAAATAAAAACAGCCCGAACTCCGGTTAATTCTCTAAGCAGCCTGAATTCCAGTCAATGCCGTCTGTAATCTGTAGACAGGTCAGAGTTCTTGATTTTTGCATATCGGATTAAAAACCAGATGCTCAAAGATTAAAAATACCTTTGTAGTTACCTTAAATACAAGTTTTTCTGATCTTATAAAATGTGAAAGTGAAACTAAAGGCGGTCCGATCATTTATGTTTGCCACACCTATATGCATACCCTATGCCCACCTGTAGGGAATAGGTGAACTTGCTTCTGTCACCAGGTGCTGCACCAGTAGTAACTATGTACAATGTATGCAATACTCCCACCCCCATAAAACTATATAAACCTGAGTTGTGACGTAGTTTTATACCTGCAGTTATTGTTTGCTGCTGTGGCGTATAGCTGGTTGAAGGTGACAATGTACGAATGATCAGACTTGGATTATACAGAAACCTGTAACTTACAAAAGGTCTCAGCACCTTATAAGGATCTGTATCAAATAGATATTGATATCCCAGGCTAAAACCTGTCACTGAAGGCGGATCATCCACAGTACTGTATCCACCCTTGATAATCAAATAACGTAACCCTACTATAATACCATGTTTTCCAAAGGAGTGTATATATTCTAATGGAATTTGGTGGGCAATAGCACTTGATTGATAGGATACCTGCAACTCACTTATATTTCGGAGTTTCGCAGATTGTGCGTACGTGTAATAACTCCCACCTTGAAGTATAAGCAGCATCCTAAAGAGGCATTTCCTGAGGATACATATCTGGCTCAGAAAAATCTCCTGGTGACTAACTCTTCCAGTTCTCATATTCCTCTTTTCCAATTGGATTCTTATACACTACCTGTATGCATAAGGCATTAGCATGGGGCAATAAGACATTCCTGTAAGTTGTTTTTATTCAGACAAAAAATCATCCCGAGCAAACCACTCCCTTACCCCAGATTATCCTGTGTAAACTTGATAGGCAGCAAAGAATCTATAGATTGAAGGACACACACTGTATTATCTGCACCTTGCAGCAACATTCGGATTGATTTTTGCTGCTTGTATTCATACTCTAACAGAGCTTGTCTGCAAGCACCACAAGGTGATACAGAGACAAATGTTGGACTGCTGGCAGGTTTGGCTGTTACAGCTATGGCGGTGATGATCTGGCCGGGATAGTTGGCTCCTGTGGCAAATATAGCAGTTCGTTCGGCACATAATCCGGAAGGATAAGCGGCATTTTCCTGGTTGCTGCCTTTGATGATAGTGCCGTCTTCAAGCAATACAGCGGCTCCGACATGGAAGTTGGAATAAGGCGCATAGGCACTCTGTAATGCTTCCTGAGCTGAATGCATTATCATTTTATCTGTATCGGATAATTCATCCCAGTCAAAAATTTCAACAGAAATTTCTAAATTGATCTTTCGCATCGTTTACCTATTTCAGTCAGAATACTATCTTTGCTCTGTTAAAAGGGGTGTGAAAGTAAAGATTTCTTTGTGAAAATCAAATAAAAGGTGATTTTTGCCCACAGCAAGAGGAATAGAGAGAAGAGGTATTTCGTTTAGTAAGTATATAGATGTCTGATGAGGAGATAAATTTCTGTGAGGCATCATTTATTTAGGAAGCAGATAGTATTTGAAAAAGACGGTTTATTAACGATTCAATATTAACAGGTTATGACTTTGGCAAGTGAAAATTCAAGCGAGCAAAAACGGATTCTGATTTTAGGCGCAGGTCGCTCTTCTACATATTTAATTGATTATCTGGCTAAAGTTGCCCCTGAGAAAAACTGGAAACTGATAGTAGGAGATATGGAGCTGGCTCCGGCACAGCGTAAAACAGAAATGTATCCACATGTAGATTCTATTCTGTTTGATGTATTTGACCAGAAACAACGAGAGATGCAGATAAATCAGGCTGACGTAGTGATATCTATGTTGCCTGCTATCTATCATGTACATGTAGCAAGGGCCTGTATGCGTTTCAGCAAGCATCTATTTACGGCTTCATATATTTCATCGGAAGTACGTGAGTTGAACATTGAAGCTACCCGCAAAAACCTGCTGATTCTGATGGAGTGTGGGTTAGACCCAGGATTAGATCACATGTCTGCTATGCGCATTATAGATCGTATTCATGAAAAAGGTGGAAAGATATCTCTATTACGTTCTTGGTGTGGTGGACAGATTTCCAAGCAAAACAACGACAACCCGTGGAAGTATAAATTCACTTGGAACCCCCGTAATCTGGTTGTTTCCGGACAGAGTATGGTGAAATTTTTGCATCATGGACAGTACAAGTTTATTCCTTCCCACCAGGTGTTTGCCCGGGTGGAGAATTTGAATATCAAAGGCTTTGGTGAAATGGAAGGATATGGAAACCGCGATTCGCTTAACTACAGAGAAGCCTATCGGGTACCTGAAGTAAATACTTTGCTACGTGGTACATTACGTCCTAAAGGATTCAGTGAAGCGTGGCAAATTTTGGTTCGTTTGGGTCTGACAGAGTCTGTACACAGAATTGAAGGATCAGAGAATCTCACGTATAGAGAATGGGTGGAACTGTTTCTGGAAGAAAAATCTGAGCTTTCTCTGGCAGAACAGGTAGCTGAATACCTTAACGTAGATGTGAACTCTGAGGCTATGCGAAAAGTAATCTGGCTGGGATTGTTCAGTGATGAGAAAATCGGAATTGCCAATGCTACTCCTGCTGAGATATTACAGCATTTATTGGAAAAGAAATGGCAACTCACTTCAGAGGAAGAAGATATCATTGCTGTACAGCACGAAATCGAGTATGAACTAAATGGTGAACACAAACGCCTGGTATCTTCGTTATTGGTTAGAGGTGAAGACTTTATTCACACTGCTATGGCTAAAACTGTAGGCTATCCGCTTGCTGTAGCTGTTAAATTACTCTTAGAAGGCAAAATCACCGCTCGTGGTGTTCAGATTCCGGTTGTAAAAGAAATTTATGAACCTGTATTAGCTGAACTGGAAAATTTGGGCTTGGTATTTCAAGAAGAAGAAACCACTATCGCGAATAGTGTAGAAGCCTAATATTTCACACACAGATTATAAAGTATATAAATAACCAGAGCCTATACCTTTTTGATGGGTGTAGGCTTTGCCTTTTAAGATTCATGTCTAATTGAAAATTATTTAGGCTATGATTCCTTTCACTAAGCTGCCATGTACATCTGTTAAGCGATAGCGCCTTCCCTGAAATTTGAAAACCATCTTTTCATGATCCACACCTAGCAGATTCATCACTGTGGCCTGAAAATCGTGAACATGTACCCCATCCTTGACAATATTGTATCCAAAATCATCTGTCTGCCCATAGGTAATGCCTTTTTTTACACCGGCTCCAGCCATCCAGATAGTAAAACAGCGTGGATGGTGGTCCCTGCCGTAATTTTCAGGGGTGAGTTTCCCTTGTGAATAGTTGGTTCGTCCAAATTCACCGCCCCAGATAACCAGTGTTTCGTCCAGTAGTCCTCTCATCTTTAGATCTTTAATCAGTGCTACAGAGGCTTGATCTACACTTTTGGCCATAACTTTTATATCATTGGGCAGATTGCCATGCTGATCCCATCCCTGGTGGTATAATTGGATAAACTTCACATCTTTTTCTGCCAGCTTTCGTGCCAGCAGGCAATTGTAGGCAAATGTGCCTGGTTTTCGGGAGTCTGGTCCGTACATGTTGAAGATATAATCAGGCTCTTTGCTGATATCCAATGTTTCCGGAACTGACATTTGCATTCGGTAAGCCATCTCATACTGATTGATTCGGGAGTTTATTTCCGGATCTGCGGTATGTTTGTATTGCTCCTGATGCAGTTCTGATAAATAATCCAGCATTCGGCGTCTGCTAGCCCTATCCATTCCGGATGGATCATTGAGATATAATACCGGATCTTTGCCTGAACGAAAAAGAACCCCCTGATGCTCGGAAGGCAAAAAGCCATTACCCCAAAGTTTAGCATACAAGGGTTGATCGCCTTCTCGACCACGCGATAGCAAGACTACAAATGTGGGCAAGTTCTGGTTGTCACTTCCTAATCCATAACTAACCCATGAGCCAAAGCTGGGCCTTCCTGCCTGCTGAGAGCCTGTTTGTACAAACGTTACTGCCGGATCATGGTTAATGGCCTCTGTATACATAGATTTTATAAAACACAGATCATCGGCTATCTGTGTATGATACGGCAACAAATCGCTGATCCATGCCCGACTTTTGCCCCATTGCTTGAACTCAAACTTCCCAAACGCCAATGGAAAGGAACGCTGCCCGGAAGACATACCTGTCAGGCGTTGATTGCCTCGTATAGAAGAAGGTAATTCCTGTCCAAACATTTCTCTTAGTTTAGGTTTGTAGTCAAACAATTCCAGTTGAGAGGGGGCACCACTCTGAAACAAGTAAATAACACGCTTGGCCTTAGGAGCAAAGTGAGGTGTGCGGATAGGTTTGGGATCATCCGAGGCAAATGCGTTTAACGGATTGAGCAAAGATCCCAAAGCTACGGTTCCCAGGCCTAATACACTTCCTTTTAGAAATTCTCGCCGATTTATCTGGGAGGCAATCTTTTCTGTATCATTCATAGAATTACAAGTTCGGGGTAAAGATAGTTGTGTTCACAAATCCGAATATGCTAGCGTTTCATAACAGTCTCTTCGAAGTTGATTAGCGTAGTAGCTACCATGCTGCATGCTGCCAGTTCAGGTACATTGAGTGCCTTATTTACAGGATATTCACCTGTGCTTAGCAAACTGAGTGCACGCTGTGGCTGTTTTTGAAAATCAGCCAGTTCTTCAGCATATAGTTTATTCAGCAAGTTAAGTTCTTTGTCTCGTGGGTGTCGGCCTACCAATGCTTTAAACGCAAAAGAGATACGTTGCTCTGGTGTGTTTCCGCCTTCTTTCATCATCCGTTCACCCAGTAAGCGGGATGCTTCCATATATTGCGGATCATTCATCAGAATCAGAGCCTGTAAGGGTGTACTGGTTTTCTGACGCCGAACCACACAGAAATACCGGTCTGGTACATCAAAAATGAGCATAGAGGGTGGAGGAGAGCTCCGTTTCCAGACAGTATACAGACTTCTACGGTACAAATCTTCGCCATGGCTTTGTGTATAACTGGTCGCATTACGTGTGGCTAGTGCTTCCCATATTCCTGCTGGCTGATAAGGATATACACTAGGACCGCCAATTTTCCGGGTCAACAGGCCACTGGCTGCTAGTATTTTATCCCGAATTACCTCTGCGGATAACCGATAACTTGGCGCTCTGCTTAATAATGTGTTATCAGGATCAATTTCCTGACTGATTTTAGATGCCAAAGAAGACTGTCTGTATGTGGCAGATAGTACCATCTTTTTATGAAGCGCTTTGGCATTCCAGCCGGATTCCCGGAAATAGACTGCCAGCCAGTCCAGCAGTTCGGGATGTGTTGGTAAAGCACCCTGATTGCCAAAGTCTTCAATTGTAGAAACTAACCCTTTACCAAAATACATAGCCCAGAACCTGTTTACCATGACACGTGAAAACAACGGGTTCTTTTTATCGAGTAACCAACGTGCCAACCCCAATCGATTAGCCGGATATTGGGTACTGTCAAATGCGAGAACGGTAGCGGGTGTATGAGAACTAAGTGGTTCCTTCATTGGAGCATCATAAGCACCTCTGGCCAGAATAAATGTTTTTCGCTTTTGATTGGCAGGTAACTCACTCATTGTCATCACCTCAGGAATGTCTGTAAGTAATATTGTCTCCTGAAGCCGCAATTCACTTAGCTTTTGTTGGTATGAAGCAAAGGATTCATCTATGTTCCATAAATAATAGTCAAATAATGCCTCCTGTTGTTTGGGTGTACGTTTTTCTATAGGAGTAGCGACAATTTGATAAAGTGCATTTGTCCCTGTTGCCAGCTTGGTTATCTCTGGCTGAGTAAGCTTTCGTTTGTAAATAAGTAGTTCATCAACCTGAATGTCAGCTATAGTCCCACGCATATTTTTGCCAATCTCAAAAGGCATATAGGACCAGTTGATGTTATGCGGACCATGCAGAATACTTTTGGTAAGATGATCAGTAATAACTTGTGTAGTTGCCTGTTTGCCATTGATATACAAGCTTATCCCTTCGGCTTTTGCACTGCCATCATAGGTTAGTAAAATGTTTGTCCACTGATCTACGCCAACTCTTTCCTGTGTACGGATTTCAATGCAGTTGGCAGGCCATACATAACTGAATATAGTAGTTAATGTTCCGTCGGCATTAAGTGATACATCGTATCCTCGAAATCCTTCAAATTCTCCGTTGTTCCGGTTAAAGATTGGACCTTTGATCCCTTTTTTGAGTATGTTAATCCATAAGCTGACAGAGAAAGGCTGGTTTCGTTCAAAATTCAAACCCGTATAATAGCGTTTTTTAGGGTCTGGCTGAAGATCTATTTTGCCAGCCAGATCAATACCACAGTCTCCTATTAACTGTCTGGCTGTCCCAAATTTTCCGTTTACTTGCCTGGGTCGTTTATCTTTGTCTCCCGAACTATACGCCTTTAGATCAGTTTTGACTTCGTTTGTATACGTTGAGTCTGTCCCTGTATCAAAAGAAACATGTGCCAGTAAATCTTTTGTGTGTATATCTGGTAATTTGGGGGCAGTTGGTAACTGAGATTGCCAGACTTGAAAAGCTGTTTTATATGTAGGTTGGTTGGGATTTGCTTTTTCAAGCAGAGGAACCATTTGTTTACGAATAGCTTCCAGCTTTGCACTCACTTCTTTATCCGGAAGTAAGATAGAAGGTGATGCTTCACCATTGTAAGGAATGATGCCACTTTCCTTATTCTGATTAAAGAAGGCAAACAGCGAATAATAATCTTTTTGCGAAATCGGATCATACTTATGATCATGGCACCGGGCACACTCTATCGTTAATCCCAGAAAGGCTTTTCCAAACGTATTCGCTCTATCTGCTACATATTCGGTTCTGTATTCCTCATCAATAATACCCCCTTCCTGACTCTGAGGATGATTTCTGTTAAAAGAAGTAGCGATAAGCTTGTCCTGATCCGGGTTAGGAAGTAAATCTCCTGCCAGTTGCCAGGTGACGAATCGGTCAAACGAAAGATTGCGATTAAATGCCCGTATGACCCAGTCTCTATACGGAAAAGAGTTTCGCATGCCATCATCCTGATATCCGTGTGTGTCGGCATATCGGGCCAGATCCAGCCAGTCAGATGCCATCCGTTCGCCATAATGAGGAGACGCAAGTAAGCGATTCACTACTTTCTCATAAGCGTGTATGGAAGTATCTGCTAAAAAAGCATCAATTTCAGAAGGAGTAGGGGGGAGGCCGGTCAAGTCCAGTGATACGCGTCGTAAAAGTGTTTCTTTGTCTGCCTCAGGAGCAGGGGTAAGCTTTTTTTCTTCAAGCTTCTTTGCTACAAAAAAATCAATTGCGTTAACAGGCCAGTTTTTTACCTTGATATCTGGCAGATCTGTTTTAGCTGGTGGAATTAATGACCAATGTGTTTTGTATTCGGCACCTTGTTTGATCCATTTAACAATCAGTGCTTTCTCTTCCTCATTTAGAGACAGGTGAGATTCTGGAGTAGGCATCATAAACTTGGGATCATTGGATAAGATCCTGTTTACTACCTCGCTCTCTGACAGATTACCTGGTACAATGGCATGTTTACCCTTATTTTCAGGTAGCTCACTGAATGCACCATCTGGTGTGTCTAATCGCAAACCTGCCTTTTGTTTGTTCTTGTCTGGTCCATGACAGGCAAAGCAGCGATCCGACAACAATGGTTTGACATGAAGGTTATAATCAACCTTATCAGGCAAGGCATTGTAGGCTGTTTCAATCTCTTTGGGAACAGATTCTGTACAGGATGCCACAAGTAGCATACCTATCAAGCCGATACCATACCAGATAGAGCCTATCCAACGATTGGTTCTCATATACTATAGTTGCTTATATGATATTACCAAATCTACTAAAGAGTTATGTATTATACGATTAAAAAATAGTATTATTTGCGGTGTATTGGATGTTTGCAAAGAATTTAGTATCTTTTTTGAGGTAGATCTATATTTAGTTGTTGCATGGTCTTCTTTACAAAAGATTTCCCTAAAACAAGGTGTCTGATAGAAATGTCAAGCAGAAAGCTGTCATACAGTCACAGATCTGTATATTTGCGCTGCTTTTGGAAATAAGGCTATAAAGTTTTAACAGAACTAAGATGCGTAGAGCATATTGTGCAGAGAGATGGCTGTGATGTTTAGAGGATGTTTACCTCCGAGGACGATAATTGAAATTTACTGTAGAGAGTGTGTATGATACTTAATTTATGCGTTTGTTAAAATTTATTCTGTGCCTTATAGCGGGTTTGTTTCCTTTGATGGTGATTGCACAGGAGAGTACAGTAGAGCTGGGATCTAAAACCATTGCTTGGGATGAGCCTTTTGCTATAACATTGATCATTAAAAATACACAGCAGCCTAATGTATACTCTTCTTTCCCGGAAATTAAAGGATTTCGTAAACGGGACATAGTACTGGTAACAAGCAAGGAAACTGTTGCAGGAAAAAGTCTGACTGTTCAGCGTATTACCCAGAATTACATGGCAGAGAAGCAGGGTAGTTTTGTGTTGAATGATTTTGTCATGACTGTCAACGAAAAAGAGGTTGAGGTAAAAGGAATCACTATATCAGTAACAGCACCTATAAATCCCAACTACGAGTTACTGCAGGATAGTACACTGGCAAAAGAGATTTCTTCTGTGGCGACAGAATACGCCAATGTAAAAGACAATGCCTTTCTGGCTTTAAGTATTGACAAAGAGCAAGTATATGTGGGGGAAGGGTTTACTGTTTCACTGGCTATCTATATTGCAGATAATAATCCAATAGAACTGGTTGCCTATAAAACAGGCGAGCAACTGATTGATATACTGAAAAAGATAAAGCCAAAAAATTGCTGGGAGGAAGATTTTCGGATACGGGAATTCCAATCGTTTCCAGTGACAATAAAAAAGCGGAAATACACCCAGTACAAAATCTACCAGGCAACATTTTATCCTTTTAATACGGATACGGTACGGTTTGGGCAGGTAGGATTAACTATGCTGGCAAAAAAGACAGGCAATAAGAAAGAAAATCAGCAGACGTTTTATTCCTATCCCAAAGAAGTCACTGTCAAAGAGTTGCCTCCACATCCTTTGCAAAAAGGGATTGCTGTAGGTAAGTTTGAAATGGAAGAGGCAATCAGTCAACGATATCCCAGAACAGGGAAAGGATTTTATTATCAGTTTAAAATAAAAGGAGAAGGCAATTTTTCAGCAGTAAATGTTCCCTCACCTGCTTCCAATGCTGTATTTGACTTTTTTCCTCCTGAGAGTAAGCTGAGCCTGAACCTGACAGGACGCAAGGTAGTAGGAGATAAAGTTTTTCAGATCTATGCCTTACCTAAGGAGCCTGGTGTGTATAATTGGCAGGATTACTTCCAGTGGATTTATTTTAATATAGAAAAGAAAGACTATGATACTTTACGATCCCAATTAACACTGGATATCAAAGGGGAGAGTCTGCGAAATCTGAGTATTTCTTCCAGTGATCTGGGAGGAATATATGATCGTATGAATACAGAAAATAATGAACTGTATCCACTCGATTCAAAAGATAGAGTGCGATGGAGTGCAAATATTTTGATAGGAGTGATGATGGGTATTACTTTGATTTTAATTTTGTGGCAGCAACAAAAGCCTGGAGGCAATAAATCCTAAGTATTTATAGACTATATTCTCATTTTAGATAGCATTTTTTCATGGCACTTCGTTACAGGAACAGCATTCTGGTATTATTTATTAGTGGATTGGTTCTACTAGCATCCGCATGTGATGGCGAACCGGATTATGTTCCCAAACCTAAAGGATACAACCGGATAGATTTACCAGACCATGCCTATCAATCATTAGAAGGAAAGTATCCGTATCAGTTTGAATATTCCTCACATGCTATCATTCGGCCTGATACATTTGCGACAGCTGAACCCTATTGGATTTTTGTATACTATCCAGCATTGAAAGCCAATCTTCAGCTTACCTATAAATCGGTTGATGAGGATCCTAAAAAATTTCAGGAGTTGATTAATGATGCCTATCGGCTTGCCAATAAACACAATGTAAAGGCAGAGGCTATTGATGAATTTATAATGAAAACCAAAGATGGCAAAACCGCCAATCTGTTTACCTTACAGGGAGAAGTACCCAGTCAGTTCCAGTTCTACATAACAGATACCACTACCCATTTTTTCAGAGGCGCATTGTATTTCAAAACGGCTACCAAAAATGATTCTCTGGCACCCGTGATTGACTATATTAAGAAAGATGCCATGCATATGCTGAATACGCTTAAGTGGAAATAGAGCCTTACTGCTGGCTGGAGTCTTCAATATCCTCTATGCCAGACCGACTTAGGGAATAGACCCTCAGCGAAGGTCTATTTGCGGGGTGTCCATTTTATTTCCTCTTTGTCCAATGCATGCGACATGTACCTGGACAAGACAAATAAGTAATCCGAAAGGCGATTCAGATAGATAATAATCAGATCTTCAACATATTCCCGTTCACTTAAACGAATTACCTGGCGTTCGGTACGGCGGCAAACAGTTCGGGCAATGTGGCAGAAAGACACACCCTGATCCCCTCCCGGAAGTATAAACGACCGAAGTTCGGGTAGTTGGGCATTCATTTTGTCTATCTCTGTTTCAAGCAAGGTTACATCTGTATCGAATAAGTCGGGTATACTCATTTTATTTTTTTCAGGATCTGCGGCTAAGGAAGAGCCAATGGTAAACAATCGGTCCTGAATTGTCTTAAGTATATCAAGATGGATCGCATTGACCTTCTGGTCCCGAACAAGTCCTATATGACTATTGAGTTCATCCACCATGCCATAGGCCTCAATACGATCATGAGACTTTAATACACGGGTACCACCAAGCAAAGAGGTATATCCTTTGTCTCCGGTTTTGGTATAAATTTTCATAGGTCTGGCAATAACAGAAACTAAAATGCGATTATGGGAAATAGTCTACAAAATCATTTGTCAAATGTATAGTAATAAAGTTAATACCTAACAATTCTATGAACAGATCTCAGAGTAATGTATTGGGATTCCTTATGAATCTTCAAAAATATGTAGATGATGCCGTCAGCCTGGCTATACGGTATATTCCCCAACTTGTATTAGCCATTCTTGTACTCTTGATTGGCTTGTGGATTGCTAACCGGTTAACTGCCTTATTAGGAAAGGCTATGGAGCTGCGGGGAATAGATGTTTCCCTGCGTTCTTTTTTGAAAAGCTTACTGAATATCGGATTGAAAATTCTTCTTTTGTTCAGTGTAGCCGATATGATTGGCATCCACACCACCTCTTTTCTTGCAGTTCTGGGTGCGGCAGGTTTGGCCATCGGTTTAGCCTTACAGGGTAGTTTATCTAACTTTGCAGGGGGAGTGTTGATATTGATTCTGCATCCGTATCGTGTAGGAGATCTGATTACTGCACAGGGGCAGACTGGACGTGTAAAGGAGATTCAGATATTCAATACTATTCTACTTACCGAAGATGGAAAGACAGTTATCTTACCTAATGGGGCTGTTTCAAACAGTACCATTATCAATCTTACTACTTCTGGTGCACATACCTTTACAGTTACATTGGATATAAATGCAAACAGTGATTTTGAAAAGGTTAAAGATAAGTTACAATCCTTCATGAAAGCAGATGAAAGAATCACAGATTCCTGGGTGACTATCTCAAAACTTACTCCAGCCGTGATGACAATTTCTGTTACGGGCACTACTGCTACAGACAACTCTGCTATTATTCAAAGTGATTTATTGCTGAAAATGAAGCAATGGATCAATGAGGAAAAAATCGCCTGATTTGTAGTTGAGTCCTGGCAAATTTTGGAAAAAACTCTTTTTTCTGCTTGCTCTCCCTTCCTGTCCTTCTGAAAGAAACTTCCCGCCATGGCGGGACATGTGTGACAAATAGAGATGTGTTTGGTTTCTGAGAGAAAAAATATATCTAGAAGGAATGGCCGCCGCTCTTGTCAAGGGATCTTTTCAGGAGGATAGAAGGATACCTTTATTTGTAGATCTCTTCTATAGGAAAGATGAAACAAGATGAGAGTTGACTTTGGGCCTTGTGGGTGAAATCATCGCTGGATTGAAGAGAAACCTCTATAATGCGGTAAGTTTGAAATGATTATTCTATAAATACAGAGGCTACACTTTTTTGAAAAAGTGTAGCCTCTGTTCTTTTCTGATTTCAAATACTATAGATTAACGACTATTGTAATTAGGTGCTTCACGCACAATCTGAATATCGTGAGGATGGCTTTCGCGTACACCTGCAGCCGTAATTTTTACAAATTTGGCTTGTTGCAAAGCTTCAATATCCTTAGCCCCACAGTAGCCCATACCAGCCTTTAAGCCACCTACCATCTGATAGATAACTTCAGAAGCAGTTCCTTTATAAGGTACACGGCCTACGATTCCTTCCGGAACCAGCTTTTTAATATCATCCTCTGCATCCTGGAAGTAACGATCTTTCGATCCATCTTCCATCGCTTCCAGAGAACCCATACCACGATAGGTTTTGAATTTACGTCCTTCATACAACACTACTTCTCCCGGAGCTTCTTCGGTACCAGCCAGCATAGAGCCTACCATGATGCTGCTTGCTCCACCTGCTATTGCTTTTACCAGATCACCGGAGAAACGAATACCTCCGTCAGCAATAACAGGAACACCTGAACCCAGAATGGCTTTGGCAGATTCGTATACAGCAGATAGCTGAGGCATACCAATACCTGCAATGATACGGGTTGTACAGATACTACCTGGTCCAACACCTACCTTTACTGCATCGGCTCCTGCATCAACCAACGCTTTTGCTCCAGCTCCCGTCGCCACGTTTCCAACAATCACATCCAGTGAGAATCGGTTTTTCACGCTTTTCAATGCATCGATTACACCTTTGGAGTGACCATGAGCCGTATCAATACTTACTACATCCACACCTGCTTTAGCCAGTGCTTCAATACGGTCAAGCAGATCATGTGTCACACCAACAGCGGCTCCTACACGCAGACGGCCATACTCATCTTTACAAGCATTGGGATGGCTTTTGCGTTTCAGGATATCTTTGTAGGTAATCAAACCTTTGAGTGTACCATTGTTATCTACAATCGGTAATTTCTCAATCTTATATTCCTGAAGGATATCTTCTGCTTTAGCCAGATCAACACCTACCGGAGCGGTAATGATGTTTTCTTTCGTCATTACTTCAATGACAGGCTTCTGCATATCTTTTTGAAAACGCAGGTCACGGTTGGTTAAGATACCTACCAGCTTTCCGGAAGAATTAATTACAGGAATACCACCAATTTTGAAATCCCGCATGATACGGTGAGCATCGCCAAGGGTAGCATTTTCGTCGAGTGTGATAGGATCTAGGATCATTCCACTTTCAGAACGTTTTACACGACGTACAGCATCCGCTTGTGCTTCAATGCTCATATTTTTATGAATGAATCCCAGTCCACCTTCCTGTGCCATCGCGATTGCCATAGCGGATTCGGTAACTGTATCCATTGCAGCAGACACAATGGGTATATTCAGAAGAATGTTTCGCGTGAGACGGCTTTTTGTATCAGTATCGCGTGGAAGAACTTCAGAATAAGCAGGCAGAAGAAGCACATCATCATAAGTAAGTGCTTCGAACAAAAATTTAGAGGGATCTAAAGACATGGCAAACAACAGATTTTACGTAAGGTTATTTGCCGAACAAAACTACGTAAACTTTTTCTGATAAAAAAATGAAGTTTTATTTCACATATCTTTTTACCTCATTTTATCGTTTTAGGATATGTATTTTCTTTATAAATTCCTATTTGCCTGACTTTGTATGTACATAGTGATAAAAACTGTGTGGGTAAAAAAGACAGCTGTATGTAAAAATACTATATCTTTGAGTTAAAAAAAATCAATAGCTGTGACTGTTTTCGAAAGTATTTGGTTGATAATTAAAGAATTATACGCAGAAGCTTTGCAGTGGCTGCGAAAGCCCAAGAACCGGGTTGAGAAATCGTGGATGATATTTATTGCGCTGCTTCTATTCTTCCGATTGTATCTCTGGAGTGTGGAGTACAATTTCTTGAATCTTTATGGAGACATTCCAACGATTGACAAGATTCAGAACCCCAAGATTGACAAGCCCTCCGAACTATATACTTCAGATGGAGTTCTGATTGGAAGGTACTATCGTGAAAACCGAAATCCTGTAACCTACAAGGAAATTCCCAAGGTAATGGTGGACGCACTGGTTGCAACAGAGGATATTCGATTTTATGATCATGCCGGAATAGATCTGAAATCTCTCTTTGCAGCAGTATGGGATGCTATTACAGATAATCCTCGCGGAGCCAGTACCATCACCCAACAGTTGGCTAAGAACTTGTACAAAACCCGGCGGCAGAAATCCCAAGGTTTGCTAAGCAAAGTCCCAGGAGTAAAAATGCTGGTGACCAAAACCAAAGAGTGGATGACCGCCATTAATATTGAGCGGACTTATACTAAGGAAGAAATTATTACACTTTATCTGAATACAGTTGATTTTGGTAGTAATGCCTATGGTATCAAAACTGCCGCTCAGACTTTCTTCAATACAACTACTGAACATCTTACTACTGAGCAGGCTGCTCTATTAGTAGGATTATTGAAGGCTCCTACTACATATAGTCCGGTACTAAATCCGAAAAATTCCCTGCGTCGGAGAAATACAGTTTTTTCTCAGATGCAACGCTATGGTTATCTTACGGCTCAACAGGTAAAGGATCTCTCACAAAAACCTATTGAGCTGGATTACAAAGTAGAACAACATACAGATGGACCAAATAATTATTTCCGCTCCTATATAAACTCTTATCTTGAAAACTGGTGTACAGACAATGATCTGGATTTGTATACAGATGGATTAAAGGTCTATTGTACGATTGATTCCCGAATGCAGAAATACGGAGAAGATGCAGTCAAAGGGCAGGTCAAAATTATGCAGAACCTGTTTGACAGCCACTGGAGCGGACGTAAGCCCTGGACTAGTAATGCAGGAGTGGAAGCACCTAACTTTATTGAGAATAATGCAAAACGCACTGCTTTATACAAATATTTGGTAAAGAAATATAAGAATACGCCAGACTCTGTGTGGATTGTGATGAATACTCCCAAAAAGATGAAGGTGTTCTCCTGGCAGGGTGAAAAAGAGATGACTATGAGTCCAATGGATTCCATCCGTTATTATAAGCATTTTCTGCATGCAGGTATGATGACAATGGATCCTTTTACGGGGTATATCAAAGCTTGGGTAGGTGGAATCGACTTTGAGCACTTTCAATATGACCATGTGAAACAAAGTAAACGTCAGCCGGGATCTACGTTTAAACCTTTTGTGTATTTGACTGCTATTGATAAAGGATGGGCTCCGTGTGATAAGATTCAGGACATTCGTAAGACATTTAATTATATTGAAGATGGCGAACCTAAATCCTGGACACCAAGCAATGCTACAGGCACCTTTACAGGTCGGGATATGACCCTGCGTCATGCACTTGGCCGATCGATCAATTCAGTTACAGCTCAATTGACTGAAAAAGTAACTCCGGATGCAGTAGCCGAATATGCACATCGTGTAGGGATTAAAAGTTATGTCAAGCCAGTGCCTTCTATTGGTTTGGGATCAGGAGAAGTAACTATCATGGAAATGACTGCTGCTTATAGCACGTTTGTGAATGAAGGCATTTATACGGAGCCTTTGCTGATTATGCGCATTGAAGACTCAAAAGGAAATATTATTCATCAGTTTACTCCTGAACGTAAACGAGTTCTTAGTCAGGAAACAGCTTGGTTAATGATACATATGCTGAAAGGGGGGATTGAAGAGCCAGGAGGAACAGTACAGAACCTTTGGTCATTTGACTTATTCAGAGGCAATGAACTGGCAGGTAAGACCGGAACTTCACAGGATCAGGCAGATGGATGGTTTATGGGACTTAGCAAGGATCTGGTAACAGGTGTATGGATGGGAGGGGATGACCCGGTTATTCACTGGCGTAGCCTCAGCATGGGAGAAGGTTCTAAAACTGCACTCCCTGTCTATGGAAGATATATGGAAAAAGTTTATTCTGATAAGTCATTAGGTATTACAATGGGATATTTTCCAAAACCTAAGGTGCCCATCACAAAAGACTATCATTGTGTTACCATCTTGCCGAAGCGGCCAACCGTATCACTGGATTCTTTACGGATAGATGGAGGAGACGAAGGAGGGGAAGAAGAAATCCAATCACTTGACAGTTTATAAAAAAGACGCCGGATTCCTAAAGTCCGGCGTCTTTTCTTTTTGAATTAGTAGCTCTTGCTTGCGCATAACTCACTACAAGCTGTTTTTTGTAAGGACAAGTCAGCCTGTCCGAACAATGAACAATTTAGGTTTTATTCACAGCAGTTTTGCTTTTGAACATAACTCCAATCACTTTATAGTTTGTGCATAACTCACGGCAAAAACTTTTTTGACCGGAACTCCGATCACTTTTTCTTCTTGCGCATAGTTCACTGCAAGAAGAAAAAGTGATCGGAATTCACCGCAAAGCAACCAATTATAGCAAATTCCACGAACGCATTTCTTGGATGTTAATTCCAATCAGGGCGTTATTCTTGAGAGTAGAATACTCTAAAGAACAATAGAAAAAGGTTAAGCCACAAAGAGAATACTGGTGACATTAATCACGAAAGGTGGTGTAGGTGTGTAGGGATAAAAATTCCGCGGGCCTAGCGTTGGCCCTGTGGGGCGAAGCTTTGGAATTTTTTGCCTTTTTTTGGTTATCACGCCGTGGCGTGACAAAAAAGTGACACGGTGATAAGGAGAGTAATGTTCTGGACTTTAAACTAACTTTGGAAGAATAAAGCAAAAAATGAAGAGGCCAGTGTAACAATGATCAAGTGGACTATCAATAAACTCAGGAAGAGAGAGCTCTTAAAAATAAATCAGGACCTATATTCTTTTCAAAAGTATAGGTCCTAATAAGATTCACATCCAAAATTTGGGATGACTCATATGTTATAAATACTAGTGTTATTATTTATCCTCCCAGAAAATTTCTATCACCTCACTACCAAGATCAACGGTTGTGCGTTTTTCATCTGATTGACGATGTAGTGTTAAGCGACTGTTTACTAAGGCAAGTACTTCTTGTTTCGATACCACTTGGGCTGTCTTTTTATGGAATATAACAGCTCGTTCGGCATCTGGGTCTGAAGTCTGCACTTCGTATGATTTATTTGACGTGTGTATCTCCCGGATGGTATTTACTTTGGCTGTAGAATCTTTTACAAGCTGAAGTGCCTTTCGGGCATCAGGTACGCCATATCCGATATACGTATTGCCATATGGATACAAGTGAGCTGATTTTTCGATGATCCGCATAAGTTGTTTATTGGTCAGCTTTGGATTTTTCTCCATCAGGCAGGCTGCCAGACCCGTAATAACAGGTGCGGAGAAAGAAGTACCATTAGGAGAGAAGCAGGATACATTGGGTTTCAGATAGGGTAGGAAGTCAGGACCAATACTACTATAACTAATCCGGTCACGGGATTTGGCTTTTGTAGCGCCTATAGATAATACACCTTGTGCATCTGCTGGAGTAGAAATAATCCGCCAGTTTGGGTCATCGCCTTCGTTGCCTGCTGAAACCACAATCAACATGCCTTTCTGGTCTGCTGCAATTTGAGCTGCCTTGCTGATCTTACTTGTTTTTCCATCCATTTCAGAGGGTTTGTAGTTTTCTTTTGCATTAGAGAATCCCATTGCATATCCCAATGATGTGTTAATCAGACGTACTCCCAGACTATCCATTCGTTCGATGGCTGCAATCCAGTTATCCTCTTCCGTACGTGTTTCTCTTACTCCATGATCTGTGCGGGCAAGATAAAAAGTAGCTCCTGTAGCCATACCAAATTCCATTCTTTGATTGGTATTGTATCCTCCTACCAGTTGTAGTACTTCCGCACCATGGTAGTCTGAATGAGTTTCCATGCTGAAGAAATCTTCTGTATGACTAGGATTTACAAAGTCTCTAGTGTCTTTGATGCGGTTCTCGTCCCGAATCAGTTGCAAAGAGGCGCTTGTTGCAACGCCATAAAAACCCACATCAATAATGCCTACTTTTATTCCTTTCCCTGTTAAACCTTCTTCTATAAAGGCTTTAGCTCCGATCTGATTTAATACTACACTATAAATCTCAGGCGTAAGCTGTCCATCTGTGACACTGCAAATTCGGAGACGGCTATCTATACCATTGATCTCCTGTACAAAAGGAAGTTTTTTTACTGCCTGTAGTTGCTTTTCATCAAGATACGCTGATGTTGCATTGAGCCATTTGGATGTAACCTGTGTTTCAATACCCAGATCTTTTAGCTGCCGGATATAGGCCGGGTTAACAGGAGCATCTGTATCCTGATAAACTGCGAGTCCCTGCTGCATTCTGTTTTGCTCAGCCTGAGGCGAAATCCATGTATTAGCAGAATAAACGGGTTTGTCTTTAAATGTGATCCAGTACTTTTGCTGAGCTGATGCCCATGATGACATCAGGAGAAATAACCCACAGGCCAGGCCCGATAATCGCATCCGATAGTTGTTCATGTCTTTACAGGTCTTCTTAAAAGTAATTTTTAGAGAATAATTACATTGGGTAAAGAAATACTTGTGATTCACTCTGATTATATGCTTTTTTGCGATTTCCTTCCACAGGACTGGAAGATCTCCAGAATAATGCCAAACTATAATCACAAATGAAGTACGCGCCTATCCCCAAAGAATTATTTATTAAAAATAGAGAAAATTTTGCAAAACTCCTGAAACCTAAGAGTATTGCTATTTTCCATTCCAATGATGTAATGCCTACCAATGCCGATGGCACTATGGGCTTCCGTCAAAATAACGATCTGTTCTATTTATCTGGTATTGATCAGGAAGAAACTGTTTTAATCATTGCACCTGATTTTCCTGATCCGAAGTTTCGTGAAATACTCTTTGTGCGTGAGACCAGTGAACTGATTGCTATCTGGGAAGGGGCTAAACTAACAAAACCTCAGGCTACAGAAGCGTCTGGTATTACAAATATTCAGTGGACAGATCGGTTTTTGCCTATGTTGCAGATTTTGTTGTCTGAGTGTGACAACATCTATCTGAATGCCAATGAACACACACGGGCTGTAGTAGAAGTGGAAACGCGTGATGCACGATTTGTGAAGTATTGCAAAGATCGTTTTCCATTACACAACTATGTTCGGGTGGCTCCTTTGATGCATAACCTGAGAGCTATCAAATCAGAAAAAGAGATAGAACTGATGCAACATGCCTGTGATATCACTGAAAAAGGATTTCGCAGAGTATTGAAGTTTACGAAGCCGGGTGTATTGGAATATGAAATTGAAGCTGAATTTGCACATGAGTTTATCCGCAATGCAGGCAACTTTGCGTATCCTCCTATCATCGCGTCAGGAGCTAATGCTTGTGTATTGCACTATGTAGAAAATAATCAACCCTGCAAGGATGGAGATGTAATCTTGTTGGATGTGGGTGCCGGATATGCCAACTATGCAGCGGATATGACCAGAAGTATTCCTGTGAATGGGCGCTTTACACCGAGACAGCGTCAGGTGTATGATGCCGTGCTACGGGTAATGCGTGAATCAACCAAGATGCTTGTGACCGGAAACTTATGGGATGAATACCACAAAGAGGTAGGCAAGATCATGGAAAGCGAGTTAATTGGACTGGGCTTGCTGGACAAAAATGAGGTTGCAAAACAGAATCCGGATAATCCGTTGTATAAGAAATATTTCATGCATGGAACGTCTCACTTCCTTGGACTCGATGTGCATGATGTGGGCAACAAGTACCGTCGCTTTGAACCTGGTATGGTATTTACTTGTGAGCCGGGTATCTACATTCCGGAAGAAGGTTTGGGTATCCGTCTGGAAAACAATATCCTTATCACTGAGAACGGAAATACTGACCTGATGGCTACTATTCCTGTGGAGGCTGAGGAGATTGAAGAGATTATGAATAGCAAATAAGCTGCTTTCATTTCTACTATTGAATGTGAGTCTTATAACCCAAACTTATGCTTTTGAAAAGAGTATGGTTTGGGTTAATTTTTAAGGAATCTCTCTAGCTGAGTTGACTTACAGTCCCAATCATCATTCTTCTTGCGGCCTCTTCATTTTCCAAGTTGGTTTAAAGTCCAGAACATCACTCTTCTTATCACCGTATCACTTTTTTGTCACGCCACGGCGTGATAACCAAAAAAAGGCACTTTTTGCCGATCCTGCCCCGCGCAAAGCCGGGGCTTTCCCTTATCGTGTCCCATAACTTTTCCAGAAATGAAGGTTTTAGGGAAAGATCTATTTTTTACCTTTTCAATCCCCTTTTGTCCTTCTGCAAGAAACTCGTGACAAGACCGGCGGCCTTTCCGATTGGTGATAATTCTTTTTTCTCAGAAAGTAAACGCCACTCTGTTTGTCACGAGATCCTTACAGGAGGACAGGTGAGGTAGTTTGAGTGGTTTTCTTAAGGTGACAGCATTGAGCATCTGCTGCTTTGGTGGGTAAAACCTTGTTGGATACTATCACAAGCCTGAACATGTAGGATCTCTTTGTCCCAACGCAACGGACGTTGCTTTCAATCTAGGTCCGAACGGATGTTCGAACCAGCTCCTTCCATTTGAACCAGTTTCACCTTCCCTAAAAACCTTTTTTTACAAAAGATATGGAACAAGATAAGCAGCTTTCCTTGCCACAGAAAGAAGCCTTACACACCTACACTACCTTTAATGAGTAAAGGATACTTCACACTCTTTGTAGCTCCATTGTTTTTCATTTGTTATTTATTCCTCAACATTTGGAGTAACTCCTATTTTTATAAAATAGAATTTCTCTGATGTGAGGTTTTTTAGCTGGCGTCTTTTATTTTCATGCATTCATTGATCTTTCCAGCTAACCATTTTTACAACTATGCAGAATCTCCGAATTGCGACCGCACAATTTGAAAACAAGAGTGGAGACAAAGAATACAATTTAGGTATTATCCGAAAGCTGACGGCCAGAGCTGCTGAGCAAGGGGCTCAGGTTATGGCGTTTCATGAATGTTCCATTACAGGGTACACCTTTGCCCGCCATCTGTCCAGAGAGCAGATGCTGGATCTGGCAGAAAGAATTCCTGAAGGGGAAAGCATTGCGAAGCTAACGGCAATCGCCAGAGAATACAATGTAGCCATACTGGCCGGACTCTTTGAAAAGGACGAAAAAGATCAGCTTTTCAAAGCCTATGTTTGTGTAGATAGTAATGGACTGGTTGCTAAATACCGTAAGTTGCATCCATTTATCAATCCTCATCTGTTGCCTGGCGACCAGTATGTAGTATTTGATTTATATGGCTGGAAATGTGGCATTCTGATTTGTTATGACAACAATGTGATTGAAAATGTAAGAGCAACCGCTTTGTTAGGAGCAGATATTATTTTTATGCCTCATGTAACTATGTGTACACCTTCTACTCGTCCGGGGGCTGGCTTTGTAGATCCAAAGTTGTGGGAGAACCGGGAAGCGGATCCAACCTCACTGCGGATAGAGTTTGATGGCATGAAAGGCCGAGCCTGGCTGATGAAGTGGCTTCCTGCCCGTGCATATGATAATGGTATTTATGCCATTTTTTCCAATCCGATTGGGATGGATGATGACCAGTTGAAAAATGGTTGTTCGATGATTCTGGACCCTTTTGGCGATGTTATAGCCGAATGCCGTAATCTGGGTGATGATGTAGTAGTGGCTACCTGTATCCGTGAGAAGTTGGAACAGGCAGGTGGATATCGTTACCGGAAAGCTCGCCGTCCTGAATTGTACAAAGATGTAATTGGTCAATCTCATCAGTCAGAGCAGAAAGTTGTCTGGCTTAACTCTGAGGAATAAGTAAATGATTTGTAAAGTTAACCGTGTTAGTTCTGTAGCAGAAGCGAAATATCTGGAAGATGTAGGAGTGGATATTATTGGAATAACAGTCAATAGATTAAAAAAAGATGATCCGGTTGAAAAATATGATAGCCGTGCGATAAGTTATGAAGAGGCGATAAGAATAAGAAAATCCCTCTCAAACGCAAAGCTATGTATTCATGAACATTGGTACTCCTACTTTGACGATTCGTTTGATACAAATGCATTTAAAAAAGTTTGGTCAGAATTGCGACCTGATTATGTCAATGTACATGTACAATTAGCTAACTTACATTGGAAGGATAGTGATATAAAATCCTGGATTGAATCAGTTAATAAGTATGATCTGCCTTTAATTGTGTTTGGAGAGGGAGTTGGATATGATACACCTTTGTACTGGGATATTGATGATTTAAAGCTCTTCAACAACCTAGCATATATGGAGATGTGGTGCCAATCAATTGTGCAAAGCAGTTGGTGTTATTTTCAATCAGAGGAAGTACTTGGAATAAAACAAAGTGAAACATCGGATGTATTATTAGACACTGTAATAGATTATTTCGCGCAAATGCCTGTTTTGGTGTGTGATGAATTTGTGATTGAGTCTTTGTTATCTGATTTGCAACGAGTGAAAGCAAAAGGTATAAGTGTATCCCTAGAGAGTACCGCAACTGATATGTTTACAGAAAAGGCTGAGGCTGAGTTTGCTTTTCTTAGTGAGATCACTTCCCAATACTATGATCTGGATTCTGTTGTTGCTATGGTAAGAGCAATTAAAGAAGGTGCAGAAAGTTAGATCGTTTCCATGCGTTTCTTGAGATTGTTCAGATAATGAGAGCCGGTTTGAAGCCGGCTTTCTGTTTTATCCCGCATGAGTACTACCAGTTTGCCTGCAAAATATCGTTGGATTTCCCGGACCTGTTTGTAATTAATAATGACTGAACGACTGATACGTATAAAATACTCTGGCAACTTGTCTTCCAGCGTGCTAATTGTCAGATCTGTGATATAGTGTTGAGAGCCTAATGTATATAAAAACACATAGCGGTCATCTGCCTGAAAATAGCTTACATCCTCCAGCGGAATCACCATAAACCGATCCCCACATTTTACTGTCAGCGAAAAGATCTCTTTTTTAGGAATAAACTGGGTTAGTAACTGATTGAGCTGAGAGATGGAATACTGGGGTGTACTTTTCAGATTCTTTATTTTTTCAACTGTTTTGGCCAGACGTTCTTCTTCAATCGGTTTCAACAGATAGTCTACCGAATTTTCTTCAAAAGCTTTAATGGCATACGCATCATACGCTGTTGCAAATATGACCATAGGAATATGGGTAAGCTTTTGAAGAAGCTCAAATCCATTCATTTCTGGCATTTCAATGTCAAGAAACACAATATCCGGTTTGTATTGCTCAATAAGTTGCAAAGCTGCATTTCCACTTGAAGCCTCTCCAACTACCTGAAAGAATGTATCATACTTTTGTAAAAGTCCTCTTAGACGTTGAATTGCCAGAGGTTCATCATCTACCAAAATGGTTCTGTAAATCATAGGAATACTTGTTGTCGATAGATTCAGATAGTATCTGTGTATTGATCCTTCCCAAATCGATATGAATAGCTACCTGTTTATCCGGATCATTGGTGATAACCAGATCTGTTTTTTCTTTGTAGAGGAGTTTTAGTTTGTCGTAGATAGATTGTAATCCATAGCCAAAGCCAACATTGTTACTAAAGAGAGGGCCATTATCGTGAACAGACAGTATAAGCTGGTTATTTTCTGATTTCACTTTCAACAGAATGATACCC
The DNA here is from genome assembly GCF_030068545.1 of Xanthocytophaga flava. Lineage (NCBI taxonomy): Bacteria > Pseudomonadati > Bacteroidota > Cytophagia > Cytophagales > Rhodocytophagaceae > Xanthocytophaga > Xanthocytophaga flava. Next base: position 24,355 of record NZ_JASJOR010000048.1, read on the forward strand.
GGATTCGAGATTTTAGAGACTCCATGTTTGACTGCATTTTCTACCAAAGGTTGAAGCAGAAAACGTGGGATGGGTTGTTTAAACAAGAAATTAGTTTGAATGTCAATATGATAAGTCAATCGGTTGCCAAAACGAACCTGTTCAATTTCCAGATATGTCCGTACAAGTTCGATTTCGTCGGATAAGGTATGAAATAATGTATTGGGAGTGGTGGTACTATACCGAAAGAATCGGGACAACAAGATCACCATTTTAATAGCCTTTTTAGGCTCATGCTCTATAAGAGTAACCAGTGAGTTGAGTGCATTATAGAGAAAATGTGGATTGATTTTGGCTTGCAAAGCATCCAGTTCTGCCTGAGTCTTTAGCTGTTCGAGTCTAAGTAGTTGAAGCTGCTGTTCTGTAATCCTTTGATTCCGACCTTCATCGTATTTAACAAAGGTATAGGTAAGCAGCCCTGACGAAACAATACCAGCTCCAAATAGCCAGCGCAATGAATTACCTGCAAAAGGTGCTGTCTGTAATGTTTCGAAGTGATACACCAGACTATTAATTAGTTGGGTAATAATGAATATGAATATCCCAAGCACAATGTATCGGAGCCATTGTTTCCGGATCTGAAAGTCTACATGCTGAAAAAGCCTGATTACAATAACAGTGGCTATCGCTTCCAGACTATTTCCAAGAATAATCCACACATAACTCTGATCCTGTCCGGCTTTGGGTACTTCCTGCCAGAGTGTGGTAAAGCCCTTAATGAGAAAATAGATCAAAGCAGCAAATGCCATATCCATAGTCAGGGTAATAATTACCTGAAATAGAAAAAAGCGAAACTGCCTGAAACTATTTTTCATCTGGAGTATATGCTTTATTTGAAGAGGTCTACCTGTATTTTGCTGCTTCCATTCCAGGGGCGTAAATAGGCTTTCCCTTTGGTTTGCCCAATCAGCAGAAAGATTTCATCCATGTCATCTGGTGTAAACTGCGACTTATGACAGGCATATGATGTGCGAGCTGTTTTCAGATCTATAGCCTCGTATGCAATCTGATACGTTAGATATTTGGTCAGAGTGGTATGAAAAGATTGACTTAGCCATTTGCCTGTAAATGTTTTCATTGGTGGCATATTCTGCATGGCTTCTTTGGGAAAGGCTGTATAAAGTAGTTGTGACCCATTATTTGCACCATTCTGAAAAACTTCCGTAACCACATCACTTACAATCCGATGGTCTGCATGCCCATACCCTCCATCAGGTCCCCAGGTAATCACAACATCTGGTTTTAGTTCTGTGAATAATTTGACAATGTGTTGGTGTAAAACTTGTAATGTCTCCAGAGAGTACAATCCTCCATCCTGTAATCCAAAGAATACAGGTGGTTTAATCCCTAATTGTTGACAGGCACAAGTGGCTTCTGCACGACGAACTTTCCCCAGCGTATCACCTGCCGGAATCTTTGCATGAGGTGTTACCCCTTGCTGGCCATCTGTGGCAATAGCCAAATAAACCTTTGTGCCCTGACATGCATAGCGAGCCAGAACAGGCGAAATTGCTACCTCATCATCCGGATGGGCAAAGATCGCCAAAATAGTTTTTGTAGCGAATGTCTGGGATGTAGGTGTTTGCGCCTGAGATCGCAGACCGATAAAAGTAGTTAACCCAAAGAGAAAAACGGTGTAAATAGTTTTCATACAGAAGGTGAAAGATTGGATTTAGGAGGATTGAATATTGACGTTTTGCTAAAGGCCCAACCAAGGTAGAGTAAAGGAATAGCCATGAGTATATCTGAAAAATGGGCTAGTAATTCAATGCGTAAAATACGGCTAACAGGGAAAGTCAGTGTACCTACACAAAGTAATATACCCGTCCAGATTGGAATCGTCCGGGCTCTGATTAAGCTGATAGCCAGGAAAAAGAGGTTGATGACAAACAAAGGACCAGGCCAGAAAAGCAATAGATTAGAGGCTACCGGATAGTGTGAAAAGCCTTCCAGATAGGTTTGGTGGGAGATAGAAAAGATAGCAGAATATACTCCCACAAAACCAAAGTTGATGCCTCCCACACAACTGTATATACTAACAACTATACCAATACGTGATACATAAGGCATTTTGTCCCTAAGCAAATAGTAAAGAACACACAGAGCAGGAATCCAGAATACCAATGCGATAACCAGGATCGTACCACCTGTTACACCGTATTCTTTACCCTCCCAGAAAAAAGTAGAAATCAGTAATAACACAGGAGCCAATAGGAGTGTCAGCCCTGCAAATTTGGAATCAAGAGAATGTGTTGCTGTTTTCATAGACCTTTTGAGAATAAGTTATGTACAAAGCAACTATATCCTAACAGGTTAACCCACCAATTTCAGGTAAAGGGCTATTTCAGTTGTATAGAATATGAAAAATGGTGTATCAACCTTATTCAACACAAATAACCTGTAGCCCTTGATCCTGATAGGGCTTTACCTTTTTCAGATCTGCATCTGTGATCAATGTATGGATTATGTCTAATCCCGCAAACTGAAGATATTTATCCTGACCAAGCTTTGTTGCATCGCAGAGAAGATAAACCTGAGCAGAGTGAGCTGCCATTGTCAGCGTAATAGAGGCTTCTTTTTCACTCAGTGCACTTAATCCGTTCTCTGGCGAAATACCATCTACTCCTATAAAAGCGCGATTTGCCTGGTAACGTTTAATATGTTCTTCAGCTATACTTCCGTGTATCGCTTGCCGTTCCACATCCAGTTCTCCTCCAATAAGATTGATAGAAACAGATGAACCTTGTAGCTCATACACAACAGGTAAAGAGTTGGTTATCACCTTGATCTTCTTGTGTCGAATATACGGACAAAGCCTGAAGACTGTACTGCCACAATCCATAAAAATTATATCGCCTTCCTGAATGAATTGAGCAGCCACACGGCAGATCTTATCTTTCTGCTCTGCATTTGTGGTTGTTTTATTACTGAATGTAACAGGGTTTTGAACCAGACTTAAACGCATAGCTCCACCATGTGTCCGATGCAGAAGTCCTTCAGATGCCATCTGAATTAAATCTCTTCGGATGGTTATCTCAGAAATATTCAAAAGCTGAGCGAATTCTTTTACTTCTACTTCTTCTTTTTCTTCCAATAACCTGAGAATAGTTTGTTTCCGATTTTGAAAACTCATAGGAATGTAAGTATATTTGATCAAATATAATCATAAAAAATCAAAATCAATCATATACTTCTATGACACCAGCCATTCGAATCAATAATACCGAGATCTTATCCAACAACTGGTATACCTTAAAGAAGGTAAATTTTGAAATTCAGCAGAAAGATGGAAGCTGGCAGACACAATCCCGCGAAGCATATGATAGAGGAAATGGAGCTACCATACTGCTGTATAATAAAGAGCAACGGACAGTGATTCTGACAAAGCAGTTTCGTATGCCAACCTATATCAACGGTAATCCTACAGGTATGTTGATCGAAGCTTGTGCAGGACTGCTGGACAAAGATAATGCAGAAGATTGTATTCGTCGGGAAACAGAAGAAGAGACTGGATTTAAGGTAAAAGAGGTAAAAAAAGTTTTTGAAGCCTATATGTCACCTGGGTCTGTTACTGAAATCCTGCATTTTTTTGTGGCTGAATACAACAAAGATCAGAAAATAGGAGAGGGAGGAGGATTACATGAAGAACAGGAGAATATAGAAGTGATGGAGATAGATTTTGAGAAAGCGTTAGCTATGATGGAATCCGGAGAGATTAGAGATGGGAAAACAATTATCTTATTGCAATATGTGAAATTACAAGGATTAATGTAATGGTTTTGAAGTGATTATGCAGCAGGCAGTGAAATAAAAAAACGACTACCTCGGTTGGGTTCACTTTCAACCCATATACTACCGTTGTTTTTTTCTGCAAACTCCTTGCAAAGTAGTAATCCTAATCCAGTACCAGCTTCATTGGCTGTACCATGAGTAGAAAAATGCGTTTTCATATCAAATAAACGACTTTTCTGTTCATGGGTCATGCCTTTACCTGTATCCTGAACAGAAATAACCAGATGCGATTGTTGCATTTCTGCCTGAAGAGTCACTCTTCCGCCCTGAGGCGTAAATTTTATCGCATTGGAAATCAGATTGCGTAGTATCAACGCTACCATATTACGATCTGCAAAAACAGTGGCTCCAGGAGCAATAAGATTTGTGATCGTAATATTTTTTTCCTGGGCTGCACTCTGAAATGAGTTGATCTGTTCACAGGCAACTTCCCATACAAGAATAGGTTCTGATTGCGTTATAATTCCCTCCATCTGGCTTCTGGCCCATTGCAGAATATTGGCCAAGAGATCAGAGGTTGTGTGCACTTTTTTACGTAGCTCAGGAAGAATGATAGCTAGTTCTTCGCTGGAAAGACTGCCTTCTTCCAATAAAAGGAGTGTCGCTTCCATCGAGTTAAGTGGACTACGGATGTCATGTGAAACAATCGAAAATAATTTATCCTTGGTAGCATTTAATGTCAGGAGCTGCTCTTTTTGATTGGCTATCTCGTTTGTCTTTTCTGTTAATAGGGTGTTATTGCGTTGCTGGTGTCTGAAATTTAAATAAAATAATCCTGCAATAATGGTAATGAGAATGCTACCAATAATAGAGGCATTTCGTTCAAATGTTTTCTGCTCCAGTTCCTGATTCTGCAATAGCTTTTCCTTATTCAGTAATGCAATGGCCCTTTGCTGATTTTCGAGGTCATACTTGGTCTGGGTATTATTCAGAATACGGGTTTTCTCTGTGTTATAGATCTGTTCCTTTGCATTCTCCCCGATGCGTTGATACATCAGTGCTTTCTCAAAATTTCTCGTTCTTTCATAAAGAGTAGAAAGCAGAAAGGCACAGCCTCTGATCAGATTATTGTCTTTTATTTCCCGTGCAATGTCCATTGCTGTCAATGCATGCCGCATACTTTGTGGAAGATCTCCCTGATCACGAAATGTAAGTGCCAGTGCTTTGTGTACAGAGGCCTGATTAAGCCGTTGATTGTATTGATGGCTATGGGCTAATGCCTGAGAGAAAATCTGTATAGCCTGTGTATATTGCTTTTTGGCATAATACGTATAGCCCATATTCTCAAGCAGGAAAGTATGTGTCCACTGATTATTGCTACCGTCACTCCCTTGAATAGCTCGTTTCAGGAGTGTTAACGCAGTATCCGGGCGATGATAGTATTGATTGTAAATGACGCCTATATTACCCAGTTGCTGAGCAATTTCTGATTTAAAGTTGGACTCAACTGCCAGTGCATATGCCTTTTGGTAGTATTTTAATGCCTGATTTATCTGTTGTTGTTGTTCGTAAATTTTGGCAATGCCACTATAACTGACTGATAAGCCTCTTTTGTCATTGACTGTTTCAAACAAAGGAATGCTTTTCAGATACGAATCCAGCGCTTTGATCTCATTGCCTTGCCAGGAATGAATATAACCCAGTGCATGATAGGCACGGGCAATTCCTTTTGTATATTTCTTTTGCTGAGCTAACCGTAGTGCATCCGTAGCCAGCATATAGGCTGTATCTGTTTTGGCATAATTTATCTGATAAGCCAATTCAATTCTATAAATAATTGCCAGTGTATCTGTTAATGCAGGATTTCGCAACAAATGTTTGAGACTATCAATAGCAGCCGATTGACCATAGCACTGGAACAGCCATGACGAACACCAAAATATAACATGGATGACCCATCTCCGCTTCATGTATTTCGTCTGGTATGCATGGAAAAAATTTTAGTTTCTGGATTGCCTATAGTACTACCAGCAGAGACTGATAGCTTAAACTTCTTTACTAGTTATCTATCTTTTCATATCATTCACGACAAGAAAACCTGCCGACAATAGCTTTATACACTCTACAAAGTACACCTATTCCAATTGCTAGAAAAGTGTAAAACTCGCGCAAAACTTAGTTGATTAGTTAAACCAAAAAAAGCGGGGTTCCTTTTCGTCTATACGAACATTTTTGTTTACAAGTTGCTTCAGTAGGTATACTATATGTTGTATTTAAATGCAAAATGCCTCATATAGAGGCACTTTGTGAAAAATAATTGTAAAATTTAAAGATAACCAATAGAAATATAATGCTTTAAGAATAGTATCAGAAGTCTTATTAAAGAGTGATTTCCTTACATGCCCTATAGAGGTCTTTATAGTCTTCCCGTGTCTTCAAAACAGTTTCCAGATACTCATTCCATACTACTTTATCCTGTACGGGATCTTTAACTACTGCACCTACCAGACCCGCTGCCAGATCTTCTGCATTGAGTGTGCCATCTCCAAAATGTGCTGCCAGGGCAAGTCCGCTGTTTACAACAGAAATCGCTTCAGCAGTACTCATAGTGCCTGTTGGGGTTTTTATTTTTGTTTTGCCATCTTGTGTAACTCCAGCCCGAAGCTCACGAAAAACAGTTACTACCCGTTTGATTTCTTTCAGGGATGGTGCCTCTGCCGGCAATTCAAGCGTTTTGGAAAGGCTGGATACACGTCTTTGTACAATGTCGATTTCCTCATCCATATTACCTGGCACAGGCAGGATTACTGTATTGAAACGTCGTTTTAAGGCTCCGGATAGTTCATTGACACCTTTGTCACGATTGTTTGCCGTAGCAATGACATTGAATCCTTTGATAGCCTGAACCTCTGTATTTAACTCAGGAACAGGCATTGTTTTCTCTGACAGAATAGTAATTAATGTGTCCTGTACATCGGCTGTGATACGGGTTAATTCTTCAATCCTGGCAATCTTTCCTTCTTTCATCGCCATCATCATAGGTGTTACCACCAATGCATTCTCAGATGGACCTTCTGCGAGCAATTTAGCGTAGTTCCATCCATAACGAATGGCTTCTTCACCAGTGCCTGCTGTTCCCTGAATCAATAATGTAGAGTTTCCGGATATAGCAGCAGATAAGTGCTCTGATACCCATGATTTGGCTGTTCCGGGTAAGCCATATAGCAATAAAGCACGATCTGTAGTAAGTGTAGCAACCGCAATTTCCATCAGACGGCGGGAACCAATATACTTAGGCGAAATCTCGAAGCCGTTTTTTAATTTGCCACCTACCAGGTATGTTACCACAGAAGCAGGCGATAAATACCAGTTAGGAGGAAGTGTGCCTTTATCTTGTTTTTTTAATTCGGCGAGTTCTTCAGCAAATTGCTGCTCGGCATGCTGGCGAAGTACTGACATAAATAGTAAATTGAGTTAGATGATACAGATTATAAATCAGAGATAAACGTATACAGTGTGAATTTTACCGGAGAGATGGATCAAGCAACGAATCCGGTGTGGCAGTATTGACAGGATACTGGGTTGAGTCGACTTGATGCAGGGCTTCCGTATATTTCTGACAATCCAGTTCCGTATTCAATACTCTGGGCTTGGTAAATGGTTTTTTCTGAAGTCCTACAGATGGATCTGAAAACGCTTTTTCCATAAAGGTTGCAAAGATAGGTAAGGCTGTCTTGGAACCCGCTCCGCTACCATCTCTGAAGTGAATATTCATATCATCTCCTCCAAACCATACAACTGCTGCCAGATCTTGCGTAATGCCTACTGTCCATCCATCTGCATAGTTTTGGGTAGTACCGGTTTTGGCTCCTACTTCATTGCCATGAGAAAATTTGTATTGACGAATGGCCTGAGCCGAACCACCCTGCTCTTCTACACCGCCCCGCAACATATATGTCATCAGATACGCTGTCTCTTCGCCAATCACTTCCTGTTCCTGAGGGTGGAACTCTTCCAATACATTGCCATTGCGATCTTCTATACGTACCAGATATTGCGGTTTGTGCCATACTCCGGCAGCTGGGAAGGTTGCATATGCACTCAGCAGCTCATACATACTCACTGATTCTGTGCCCAGACAAAGTGCAGGATAGGGTTTCAGTGGACTTTTTATACCTAAACGTTTGGCATATTCAACAATCATAGAAGCTCCGACTTTCTGGGTAAGGCGTGCGGGTATGGTATTCAGTGAACGGGCTAACGCATTTCGTAGGGTTACCAGTGAATCACTGAACGTACGGCTATAGTTTTCGGCTGTCCAACCATCAATGGTGATGGTACGGTCCCATTCGCGATCACAGGGTTTGTATCCTGCATTGTCAATAGCTGCTGCATACAGAATAGGCTTGAAGGTAGAGCCAGGCTGGCGTTTTCCCTGTCTTACATGGTCATACTGAAAGTGGCGAAAGTCTATTCCGCCTACCCACGCTCTGACTTGTCCTGTGCTAGGTTCGATAGCCAATAAGCCAGTTTGCAGGAATTTCTTATGGTAGGCAATGGAATCAAGGGAACTCATGACTGTATCTTTGTCTCCTTCCCATGAGAATACACTCATCCGAACAGGCGTACGTAATTCTGCCCATACAGAATCTTCATTGCCATTGTAATAGTCCAGTAACTGCTGGAAGCGTGGCATACGGGAGGCTATATTCTCTACATAGTTTTTGATCTCTGCCCCTCCGGGTGTAGTCCATGGATTACGTTTTTTCCAGTAGGCAAAAAACTTTGCCTGTTGCTTTTTCATTTGCTCTGTTACTGCTTCTTCAGCATACCGTTGCAGACGGGAATCAATCGTAGTATAGATGCGTAAGCCATCTGTATATAAATCTTTGTCGTGCTTGCGGGCAATCTGACGCAGTTCTTTTTCCAGTTCAGCCCGGAAATAGGTAGCAAGTCCACGGGTTGAGTTTTCCGGACGGAATTTCAGATTCAATGGCTCTGCTGCGAACTTGGCTAGCTGAGCTTCTGTAATAAAGCCATGTTCGGCTATTTTGGAGAGCACAAAGTTACGTTTACGTAATGCTCGTTCCGGATGGCGAACCGGACTAAAGAAAGATGGGTTATTAACCATCCCTACCAGCATGGCAGCCTGAGGAATGGTAAGTTTCGATGAGGTTGTCTGGAAGAAGGTTCTGGAAGCGGATTCTATTCCAAAGGCCCGGCTACCAAAGTCAACCGTATTGAGGTACATGGTTAGAATTTCCTCTTTGGTATAGCTACGTTCCAGTTGTATGGCAGTAAGCCATTCTTTGGTTTTATCAATAACAATGTTGTTAATAGCACCCTGCATTTCTTCACGTCTCAATGGGAAAAGATTTCGGGCTACCTGTTGGGTTAAGGTACTGGAACCTCTGCGTTTGCCAATGGCCAGATAGGGGACAATGGCTGAAACACCAATAAAGTCGATGCCTGAATGTTGCTCAAAACGAACATCTTCAGTGGCAACCAACGCATGGATAATATTAGGAGAAAGCTGGTTGTAGTCAACTGAGTTCCTGTTTTCCTCACGGTAATAGGAACCCAAGGTAGTTCCATCTATAGCATATACAACAGAGGCAAGGCTGCTTTTGGGGTTTTCAATAGACTTAAAGCTGGGCAATTCGCCAAACAATCCAAATAGGTTACTACTGACAGCCCAGAGATAGAGAAGAAATAGTAGAAATCCGGCAAGGAAAAATATCCATAGTCTTACTACCCACTTATAATACTTTCCTTTTTCAATTTGAATCTGCATAGTTTGTAATCAGTGAAGCTTTTTGATATAAAAGTGAACGATGGTCCAAAGATTTTGGAATTAAATAGAAACGACTATTTAAACGACAATTTTAAATCGGCGATCCAAAATACTATCTTTTTTTTATTCAAGATCTAAATTTTGAGAAATCTTCCCCTGTCAGCAGTTTCAGCCAATTACTAAGTGCCAGAAAAGACAAGCTTATTTGATTGTACAACGAGGCTTAACATTGATTTAACGAATCCCTATCATACAGGTAAAAAGTTAAATATTTCATAAGTATCTGGTAACTTTTAAGTTATACTAAAAGTTTTACTTTGCAGCAAAAATCAGGCATTGAAAACACATTTCAGAACTATTGTCATCTCGGATATCCATCTGGGTACATCTGGCTCTAAAGCCAAACAGGTAACTAACTTCCTGAAGCAGCATACCTGTGATAAGCTTATTCTTAATGGCGACATTATAGATGGCTGGCAGCTAAAGAAATATGGCGCCTGGAAGCGTAAGCATACACGTTTCTTCAAGACCATTCTGAAAATGATGGAAGATTACAATACACAAGTTATTTACCTGAGAGGTAATCATGATGATTTTTTGGATCAGATACTGCCTGTAAAGGTAGGTGGATTTTCTATCCAGCGTGATTACATACTGAAATCACATGGACGGCGATTCTATATCACCCACGGTGATATCTTTGATTCAGTAACTACACAACTTAAGTGGATTGCGCAACTGGGGGATATTGGATATACATTTTTGCTGTGGGTGAATAAGCTATATAATAACTATCGTACAAATCGTGGTTTGCCTTACTATTCTTTATCGCAGGTAGTAAAGCAGAAAGTAAAATCAGCAGTAAGCTATATCTCAGATTTTGAAACGCAACTGGCTGAGCTAGCAAAGGTAAAACAGTGCGATGGTATCATCTGTGGTCATATTCATCAACCTGCCATTAAGCAGTATGGAGATATTGTCTATATGAACTCCGGTGACTGGGTTGAATCGTTGAGTGCATTGACGGAAGATGAGTCAGGAGAGTGGAATCTGGTGTACTACAGTGAAACCTCTAAGTCTGGTCTGAGCCACGACCTGGAAGATGCGGATCTGTCGGATCTGGAAGACGACGAAATTGCCGACCTGAAAGCCTTACAAGATCAGTTAGAACTGGTGAGAGTGCTTAAGCAAGTAGGTTAATATGAATATGGGGAAAGGTCCACAAGCTAATAAATATACTTACTTTGATTTTTTACCTGTATTTTTTATCAAAAGGCAAGAAATACTTACACAATACATATCTGTTTACAATGATCTTTCAGGGATAGCCTGAGACCTGAATTATTCTCATTTTTTTAGCCAGCCGATAGGGCTGGCTTTCTGCTTTTTAGTTGTACTTTATTTATGTTATGTTCTATATTTTATATTTAGTAAAATAGATACATATAAATTTATATTATTTCTTGGACCAATATAGATTTCTGCCTGTTTTCTACCCCTAATAAGAGACAAGATATCGATATTGGGATAAAGCACTTGGGATGCCTGATATTTTATAGAGATGTCCGAAAAATAGTTTTTTGGCTAATATAATTGCTGTTTCAAAAATATTTTCTCATTGACGCAAAATAAAAGTCTAAAAAATAAAGAATTATAGCGGTGTAATTTTGTGTGGCAAAATGGTGATTGGTGAACATATATAGTTAGTAATTTTGAAAAAGTTTCAACCATTTTACTATCTGTATATATGAAACAGACCAAGAAAACTATGCAATTTGACTTATCTTTGAAGCTTACATTCATTGTATTGTCAGGGACACTAACATTCGTTGCCTTTCTACTATTTCAGGAATCGTATTTTGTAAGAGGAATTGTACTTATCATAGCTGCTTTACTTGGAGTAGGTCTTTATTGGTTGATTTATAGCCAGTTATTAAAACCCATAAAAGGACTTGCTTATGTCACTGATCAGATTGTAAAAGGCAATCATATATCTACTTTCCACTTTAAAAGCATTCATACGGATTTGATGGGGTTGTTAAAGTCCATCGACTTCTTACGGGAAGAACTACATGTCTCAGAGCAGATTATTACTAACATTGAGGCTGGTAACTTTGATACAAATACTTACACTGGAGATAAAAACAAGTATCGTCTGGTAGATGCTTTGCTTCGTATGCAAAACCAGATGAAAATGGTAGAAGAAGAAAGCCGTCGCAGACACTGGGCTACACAAGGCTTGGCTCATTTCTCAGAGATTCTCCGTAACCATACATTAAACAGACAGGAGTTGGCTGATACTGTTCTTTCATCACTTATCAAATATCTTAATGCCAATCAGGGAGGTTTATTTATCGTCAATGAGCAGGATACCAAGGATATTCATTTTGAACTAATCAGCAGCTATGCCTATGAACGAAAAAAATACCTGAAAAAGCGAATAGATATCGGAGAGGGGCTGGTAGGACAATTGTATCTGGAAAAAGATACCATCTTTCTGACAGATATTCCATCCGATTATATCAGTATCACTTCAGGTTTGGGTAAAGCTAATCCAACATGCATTTTGCTGGTTCCTTTAAAAAACAATGATCAGGTAGAAGGGGCAATCGAAATCGCATCCTTTCAGGCTTTTGAACCCTATCAGATTGAGTTTGTCGAAAAGCTAGCTGAGAGTATATCTTCTGCTATTGTTTCTGCCAAAGTAAGTGAACAAACAAAACGCTTACTGGAAGAAACCCGTCTGCAAACAGAGTTTCTAAAGGCCCAGGAAGAAGAGATGCGTCAGAATATGGAGGAGATGGCTGCCACTCAGGAAGAAATGCAAAGAATGCAGAACGAATTGTCACACAAAGAATCTAATCTGCAGGCCGTAATCAATTGCACAGATGATTCAATGACAGCTATGGATATCAATTACCGTATTACCCTAATGAATGATGTTATTCGCCAGAGATATGCGAACTCTCAATTCAGCGATTTCAAAGAAGGAGCCAATGCGTTAGACTATCTGGGGAGTGTGAGAGACGAATGGAAGCAACGGTATGATCGTGCTTTAGCAGGAGAGAAGTTTGATTTTGTAGCCAAAAGCGTGGTTCAGGGTGAAGATTGTTATCGCCAGTATATTGTTGGGCCTATCTTCACTGCCGAGCAAAGAGTAAGAGGTATATACGTGTTTTCCAGAGACATAACCCATGTCAAAACCCTTGAAATTGCCTATGAAGAATTACTATCCAGGCTGGAGCTACAGGAAAGTGAGAGCTAGGTGTTGGGGAGATTTGGTAATTTGGTAGCAAACAATCGTAGTTGGTGAAATATAAGGGGTTTGTATAGTTTTGGTTGATAATATTTGTAATAGCGATATAGTGATTCGTGCTGATTTTCGGGTTTTCGTTTGATTGTAGTATTGTGTGGTTTTGGGAAGATAAAATGTATATCTATTCGATATAATACCTATTATTTTGAGTTATATTTTATGATTTATTTGTTGGTGAAATGCCAAATATTTTGTAAATTTATAACTAGATAATATAACACTGCTATTAATTGAGAACTATGAAAAACGAAACGAAAATGCTTGAGTCTTTATCTCTTTTTCAGGATATAGACAAGCAGGAAGAACAGGAGCAGGATACTTGGAAAAAGTCAATTCCTGCACAAGTGTTTCTAAATCACTTCTTTGGCATGCATTATCATATTCAACATGCTGAAAATGCCTATGATTTGGATATAATGCCTCAATTTATAAACTACAAGCCAGCCTTACCAACAGCCACTATAGAAGAAGTTAAAAAGCTGTTGCTAAACTGCTGGAGTACAGAATATGCTTTGCGTTCAACGGCAGAGCTTGGGAATGAACAGTACCTGCGTAATGCGTTACACTGGACGTTTCCTCAGGCTTATTATAGTGTATTGTTTGGACTACGTGCTTTCCTGGCAACCTTTGGGATTGTACAGAACAACAATGAACGTATAAAACGCGAAACCGGAATGCTGGTGGTAAAAGGATATTATCCGTTTCCGATAGCCTATTATGCCTCAGGAACCTATGATAACTTTATTGTGCACAGATTGCCGTTGGCAGCCCGTAAGCCTGGTTTGCAGCTAGCTACCGAATCTATGGAGGCTCAGGCACAGATTGGACAGTTTTTGCGTACTACACGAAAGCTATATGCCAGAGCCATTCGTCAGCAGATGCAGAGCAATCCGCAGACGGCTTTGCGTAATAAGAAAGGGGAGGTTCTGGATAAGTTTACAGCTCAGCACTGGCAGAAGATAAACTGGCGATTGGGATATACTACCTATTTTGATTTGCTGGAAAGATTAAGAATATCAACCCGTCATCGGGAGATAGAACGCTTCGTAGAGGCTGAGATTGATTTTAGTCTGTTTCATCAATGTTTGCTTGAGATTGTCAGCTATCTGAATCTGATTCATGAAAGTTACATTGCTAAAGCAGTAGGTCTGGAAACCTATGAGATGATTGTGAATCAATTGCCTGACTATATCAGTAAAGGATTTGTGAAAGATCGTCTGACACAAAAGATAGAACCCTTATTAAAGAAGACAGAAAAATCGCAGATACAACATGCGGCTTAAATCAGAAGTAATGTCAACTACGCTACAAAGAGAGCAAAGACGACTTCAATCGTGAGAGGCAGTGTAGGTGCGTAGGGAATCTTTTCTCCGCGAGGTTGGCCTTTGGCCTTGCGGGCAGAAGGATCGGAGAAAAGTGTCCTGTTTGGCCTACTTTTTTGGACAAGCAAAAAAGTAGGATGCCACAAGTAGAATCATGAAAGAGTTTATAAAGAAATGAAGGAAGAAAGATCTATAGAGGTAAGTAGAGTGATGCAAGGGAATTTAAGAAAAAGAAGTTAATAAGCAAGTAAAACAAAACAGAGCCTACACTTATAAGAAAGATGTAGGCTCTGTTTTGTTTATGATTTTAGATCTACTACTTTATCAGTAACCCGTTTTGTTTTATAGCAGGAAGATCCTCTTAACTTTCATAGGCTACACGAGTCATAATACTACGACCCAGCGTAATCTCATCTGCATACTCCAGTTCACCACCGATTGGAATACCTCTGGCGATAGTACTTATCTTCAGATCAAAAGGTTTTAGCTTTTTCGTTAGGTAAAAGGCTGTTGTATCTCCTTCCATAGTAGGACTCAGGGCAAGAATCACTTCTTTAACATCTGAGTCAGGGATTCTGCGGATCAGCGAGTCAATATGAAGATCATTCGGACCTACCCCTTCAATCGGAGAGATAATGCCACCCAGCACGTGATACAGTCCTTTGTACTGAGATGTATTCTCAATCGCCAATACATCACGGGTATCTTCCACCACACAGATAATAGACCGATCTCTCATGGCATTGGCGCAAATGGCACATACTTCTGCATCAGAGATATTGTGGCAATTTCTGCAATATTTGATCTGGGTACGTAGCTGGGTTAGCGATTCTGCCAGAGCCAACGTGGTTTCTTCTTCTCGTTTCAACAAATGTAAAACAAGACGTAAAGCAGTTTTTTTTCCAATACCTGGTAACTTAGAGACTTCATTGACAGCGTTCTCTATCAATTTGGATGGGTAGTTCATCTACTGTTTTTCAGATTTTCAGATCCATACATTCACATAGCTACAATGTATAAATCGTGGTTTGTAATTTACTAGAGTACTTCTGCTGAGATACCCCGATTACAGATAGAGTTTCGCATAGAAGCAAGTTCGTCGAAGGATCCATTCTTAACAGTGCATTTGCCTTTAAAATGAATGATCCAGGTACATTGTTCTGCCTGCTCAGGAGTGTGTTTACAAACCTCAATCAAGGCTTGAATCACATGCTCAAAGGTATTGACATCATCATTGAATACCACAAGTGCCCATTGTTCCTGTTCTACTGCGACGTCCTCTTCCAGTACTTCTACTTCTGTATCAAATAACGTTTGCATACTGCTTTATGAAAGAAAAATCTGTTTAGAATAAAATTATTATCTTTCTTTACTGAATTTCAAAGGAGAATGTCTATAAAGATTAGTTAGCAAATTTATGAAAAAATATCCAATTTAACTGCGTTTTTCCTAGAAAAAAGAATACACTTTGTAGTAAATGAAAAGTGTCAATGTATTAAAAATCAGTCGATTATATTTTTGGCTTAACCCATGAATCCCTACTTAGTTTTAACCATTCTTCTTATTTACTTTGGTGTATTGATTTTAATCTCCTACATCACCAGCCGGGGGGCTACCACACATACTTTTTTTACTGCGGGAAAAAGCTCGCCCTGGTATCTGGTGGCGTACAGTATGATTGGAACAGCTATCTCTGGTGTCACGTTTATATCCGTTCCAGGGGAGGTAGGTAACTCACAGTTTTCCTATCTTCAGTTTATCCTGGGAAACGTAGCAGGCTATATGGTTGTGGCATTGGTGCTTATGCCTGTCTATTACCGGATGAATCTGGTTTCAATTTATACCTACCTGCAAAAGAGACTGGGTTTCTGGTCGTATAAATCGGGAGCTGCGGCGTTTCTGGTTTCCCGGACCATCGGAGCCGCCTTTCGGTTATTTCTTACAGCCTCTGTATTGCAACTGGCGCTATTCGATGAATGGAATGTGCCTTTTGCTGTCAATGTGCTCATTACCATTGCTCTTATCTGGCTGATTACTTCCAAAGGTGGAATTAAAACAATTCTGTGGACGGATGCCTTTCAAACAACGTTCTTAATTGCCGCTTTGCTGCTGAGTGTGTATCTGATCAGTGAAGCATTGGGGTTGTCTCTGGGTGGATTGATTGATACGGTAAGGGCTAGTGATTATTCAAAAGCATTCTTTTTTGATGATCCCAAGAGTAACAAGTTCTTCTATAAGCAGTTTTTTGCCGGATTATTTACCACTGTTGCTATGTTTGGACTGGACCAGGATCTGATGCAGAAAAACCTCACCTGCCGGAACTTGCAGGATGCACAGAAGAATATGTATACGTTCAGTACTGTCTTCCTGTTTGTGAATATCCTGTTTCTGACACTGGGGGCTTTACTATATATCTACTCCAATCAGCAAAACATTCCTATCCCAGCCCATACCGATGATCTGTATCCTACCTTATTGCTAAAATTAAACAAGTTTGGCATTGTAGCAGGCGTATTCTTTTTGCTAGGCATTACCGCTTCATCCTATGCCAGTGCCGACTCTGCTCTGGCTTCGTTAACTACATCATTCTGTATC
Organism: Xanthocytophaga flava; assembly: GCF_030068545.1. Classification (NCBI taxonomy): domain Bacteria; kingdom Pseudomonadati; phylum Bacteroidota; class Cytophagia; order Cytophagales; family Rhodocytophagaceae; genus Xanthocytophaga; species Xanthocytophaga flava. The sequence continues at coordinate 41,153 of NZ_JASJOR010000048.1, forward strand.
GACTTTCTGGATTTTGAAAACCGTCCGGAAGAGAAGCGGAAACGGCTGAAAACGATTGTGCATTTGTGTATGTCTATTGCGCTGCTGATTGTGATCCTGATTTTTAAAGCCATTAATGACCAAAGTGTGGTAAAGGCTGTGTTCACAGTGGCTGGCTACACATATGGGCCTTTGCTGGGTTTGTTTTCTTTTGGGTTGCTGACCAAACTTTCTGTAAAAGATCGCTTTGTTCCTGTAGTATGTATTCTGTCGCCTATTCTGTGTTATATCATCAATACCAACGCCAACACCTGGTTAAACGGATACAAGTTCGGCTTTGAGTTACTGATCCTAAACGGCGTATTAACGTTTTTGGGCTTATTACTGCTTTCACAGAAAAAGTCAGCAGGAGCTACCTATGGGTAGATTGATAGAATTAAAAAACACAAGAATTATCCCAAATTTTGATAAAAGAATGTCATTGAAAAAGTAAGAACAAACGTCACAAAGAGAGTTATATCCACTTCAATCGCGGAAGGTGGTATAGGTGCGTTGGCCTTCCTTTTCCCGCGAGGTTGGCCCATGGCCTTGCGGGCAGGAGGATCGGGAAAAGGTGACCTTTTTTGCTTCATTTTTTGGGCAAGCAAAAAATGAAGGAGCCACAAGTAGAGTAAAGAAAAGGATTAGAAACAAACACAGGAAGGGACAAACAATAAATGAAGAAGACTGTGATGGGACAATAAATCAACGCAGAAAGAGAGATTTATAAAAAATTAACCCAAGCCCATACTTTTCAAAAGCATAGGCTTGGGTTTACTCACATCCAACATTCGGTATGACCGATGTCAATATGTAATTAATCTAACACTTCTACTCAGATCGTGTATCAGAATTCATATCCAACCGAAAATTTTATAGTACGGTTATAGGTATTAAAGCGTTTGTTTTCATCCAGGCGCTGGAATCCATAATCGTAGGCAGCCATGATATTTACCCCATTCACGAAGCGATACCCTATACCTGCCACACCACTGAAATCCCATTTCTGAAATCCGTTGTTAATATCCAGCGTACGGTTAAAGGCCGATATACCTAGCACACTGGCTCTCACGTGAACTTTATTGTCGACGAGGTAGCTTACCTGCGGACCTGCAAACAAATGAAATCCTTCTGCCAGATATACTTTGGCTAAGATCGGCATCTCAATATAGTGCGATTGTACCCGGAAAGTGGTGTTGACATTCAGAAAGTCGATTACCTGAGAATTTCCATTGAGTCTACCTGTTAGTTCCGTGCCTTTGAGAGAGTACTGAAGGCCAGGCTCAAGTGTGAAGTAGTCACTGAGTTTAATGGCTGCATAGCCACCGGCATGGAAGCCCACACGGGATTGGGTAGTAACCGCACCATCGGTTGCTCCTAACAGATCACTGATGCTTTGCATAGTTTCACCTTGCCAGCTTGAAAGGTTCATACCCCCACGAATTCCATACCGAACTTCAACCTGGGCATAGGTACATACGAATACGCCTAAAAAGGCAATAAAAGAGAAAAGAATTTTTTTCATAGTTATAGTAGCTTGTGAAGCAGTATGTTGTACTGATCACACTCAATGCGAAACCCGTGCCAAAGTAATTTGGGGATGGCATATATTTTTACCGTGTACCAGATCTGGTCAAATCAGTTGGATACAGTAAACTCTTTTTTTATCTTGAAGGCGTTTTTTAACTTTCCCGGACATGAAAAGAAAACTGACCTTTGTTGTTTTGATTCTGGTCTTTTTAGCTGGAGTGACTCTTGTGTGCAACTGGACTATTACGCGTGAAACGAAATCGTATTTGTACACAGATGTACAGGCTATACCCCACCATAGGGTAGGGTTGGTACTGGGAACCTCCGAAAAGCTGGCAAGCGGACAGGCTAATCCTTATTTTAGCTACAGGATTCAGGCTGCCTATAGCTTGTTTAAAAACAAGAAGGTCGACTATCTGCTGGTGAGTGGGGATAATAGCTCAAAAAACTACAATGAGCCACGGGATATGAAAGATGCGCTGGTGAAGTTGGGAGTACCTGAAAACCGCATTTATCTGGATTATGCCGGTTTCCGGACGCTTGATTCGGTTGTACGAGCTAAAGAAATATTCGGACAGGAGTCATTTACAGTTATCTCACAACCTTTTCATAACCAACGGGCCGTTTTCCTGGCCAGACACAAAGGTGTGGACGCTGTTGCCTACAATGCCCGAGACATTAAGGGAGCAAATGGCTATAAAACCCATACCCGCGAATGGCTGGCACGTGTGAAAGTATTCATAGACCTATACCTGAACAAAGAACCTCACTTTCTGGGCGAGCGGGTAAAGATTGGGTAAGATTTGGAAAGTGTATCACTGATCTTGTGCCTTATTTTTTCATGAATAAGGATCTAATTCATATTTGGCTGTCCTTCTCTTTCTAGTCTATCTTTCTGGAAAAATCATGTCTCTGAACTTCCTTTCTGCAAGGAGTGTTCTTTCCTGCCTTTCTGAAAGAATCTTCCCTTTCCCTTATCTTGTCCCATATCTTTTCTTAAAGAGTGATTTGTACATAAAGAAAAAACACTCTCCCTGTCCTTCTGAAAGAAACTTGTGACAAATAGAGCTGCGTTTCCGATTGGAGTTATCAGAAACTCTTAAAACCAAATAAAGTCCATTTTAGGATTCTCCTTTTGTATTAAAGCGACCTTTGTACTGTGATTCATTAACTTAATTTCACTTTCCCGACTAATCGCATCATGTATATTTTGAACGATTTCATAATAAAGTAATTTGTAGCAGTAATACTTTCCAGCAAAGGACGCATTATTTCCTCTGTTGGCACGATGCTCTGCTAGTCTTCTTTCCAAATCGTTTATGACACCTGTATATAATGTTGTCTTACCAGGATTTGTTATGATATACACATAATAGGACATAGTAACTTGTCTATACAGTGTGTGTATCCTTTGTAACCTTCATTTCTTATTTTGAAGTCTAATTTATATTCTTCCAATCGGAAACAAGGCTCTATTTGTCACAAGGTACTGTCTGTAAAGTCAACAAAAATGTTATAATTATTTTAAGCTATTCTTATCTTTACACTCTCAAAGAGAACAGGTCCTGTTTAGCAGGTCGTTCATCTTGCGTAGCTACCCACTGTGG
>NZ_JASJOR010000049.1:0-40081 GCF_030068545.1 Xanthocytophaga flava
GAACCGGTCGTCACATTGGTCAGGTGGTAGATGGTTCCATCATGGATTTGCAGATTGCTGACACTGCCTCGGGAAGTGATGTTTCCAAACGAACCGCCAGTAGACTCACGGGCAGATTCGCTGATGACAAAGTTATAGATTTCAATGTTTTGTGTCTGTAGTCCTGCATCGGCCAGCAGTTCGATCCCGGCATGATAAAATTGTTGCACTTTGACATTGAATATTTTGACATTGTTTCGGTTTTGCACCTGAATGCCCGAGAAAGCCGAGTAGGATTTACCATCGAGGGTAAACCCGCTTACAGACTGATTGCCATTGGTGAGTGAAGTGCTGTAGAGTTGAATGGCACCATACCACCAGACGAAGGTACCGTTTTTGATAACGGTCTGGTCGATACCTGCCCCCTGCAGCGAAACGCCAGGTTGTAGGATCATGGGTTGTTCGTCATAGGTACCAGCGGCCACATTGATTGTGTGAGAACCCGCAGGTACAGCTTGAGCCGCTTTAGCGATGGTTCTCCAGGGTCTGGATTGAGATCCATCGTTACTGTCGCTACCAGACGTACTTACATAGTAATCCGTTCCAAGTACGGGCAAGGAAAAAGTGGTAATTATAGCAAAGTTAAGAACAGCAAAAATTTTATAAATAGCTCTCCCTGTAAATTTCGGCATAGCTTCTATGGCTTGATTATACTCTAGGTCTATCAATTTATTTATTTCTTTGTATGCCAGATTATGATAAAGTGTGGATAGTATTTGGTCGAATAATAGTTCTGCTGGTATGCCAAAATTATTGATTCGTCGAAACCTGGCTCAATCTTTTAAAGGGATACGTATTTATATAAATGGAGTTACGATGATTATACTGATATAACCCTTCGGTTATGTAATATTTCAACCATCTCAATACAATATATTTACTCCCCTAAAAGCATCATTAATAACTGACAAACAATGTCTTAAATAATATAAGTACTTTAAATACTTTAAAACAAAAGTATTTAAAAACCCGCAAAAAGCCTTACGTATATGTGACTTTTTGCGGGTTTTTAAATTTTTTGTAGTGAAAAATTTTCGTTTCCTTAAGCCAAGATGTGCTTAGTTGTTGAAATATTTACTCAGATTTGTGGAAATTTTTACCAGATGATTTTTAGTCAACTCATTGAAAAAGAATACTTATTTCAGGTATATCAACTCAATCAAGCAAATTACATACCAGAAGGGATATATCTGTTTAATACCAATCAGTATCTCCAAAATCAGTTACAAAATACTATATTCTCTTTCAGCTTACAAAATATGAGGCTCAAACATTCTGAGTGTTTGTTGCATGTCTCTATAAAGGATACACTAGCAGTAAGTCCAGTAAAAGCAACTTTTGGAGGTATAGAAATTCATCAGGGGTTATCAGACTCATTACTTGATTTATTCATCCAGCATGTTGACCAGTTTCTATACTCTCAAAATATTCACCAGGTTAAGCTGACCAACTATCCTTTTGCATATAATCTAAGCGCTGCACAAAAAATTACAGCTGCACTTCTTAGAAACGGATATACCATTGATAATTCAGAGGTAAACTATCATATTCCTGTAACTAATGAGCCACTGGAAAAACGTATGCACTATTCGGAAAAAAGGCGTCTGCGTAAGTGTATCCAATCTGGAATGACTTTTAAAGAAGAAAAATCGCCTGATCTCTCTAAAATTCATACATTCATCCATCAGGCTCGTATCCGTAAAGGATTTCCGATGACTCTACCACTGGAAACATTTCGAAATCTATTCATGCAAATGCCTAACGTCTATCGGGTTTTTGTTGCCATCTATAGAGATGAACTTGCTGCACTTACAGTAACTGTTCGTATCAATAAAGACATTCTCTACAACTTCTATCCAGCTGATAATGAATACTTTTTAAACTATAGTCCCTCTGTTTTCATCACATCAGAAGTATATAAAATAGCACAGCAGGAAGGATATAAGATGGTAGATCTGGGAATTGCTACAGATCAAAGTGTACCTAATTATGGATTGATGCGTTTTAAAAGTAACCTGGGAGCAGAAAACTCACTTCGTTTATCCTTTTGCAAACGTTTCAACGATAACGCTACAAGTCTCTGAGATAATCTTAGGTTATCTTGAGAACTGTTAAGGAATCATTACACTCAGTCAATAACTCCTGATTTGTTTTATTCCAGATAGGATGTACAAAATCTGGCGCAATCTCAGTTAAAGGCGTAAGGACAAAACGTCTATCTGCAATACGAGGATGAGGAACAACCAGATTCACATCCTGTAACACCCAATCATTGATATATAAAATATCAATATCTATCAAACGAGCTTCCCAACGTATCCGTCTTTCTCGCCCAAGGCTTTTCTCTATTTTATGGATTGTAGTAAGCTGCTCCTGAGGAGTCAATTGTGTATTTATTTGAACTACCAGATTCCAGTAATTGGGTTGATCGGTAACTCCCCAAGGCTCTGTTTCATAGATGGACGACCTCAACACAATAGTTCCTATCTGATTTTCAATCTGGACAAGTGAGCTTTCAATATTAAGTTTCCGGTCGCCCAAATTGGTTCCCAGCAGTAGATACGTATTAATAACCATTGATGTAAAAGTGACGCAATGACAAAACAGTTTCTGTACTTTTGATGTTAGCAAATAGATCGTATACTTAGGCCTGATTAGGTTAGGCGTTGTATTTTAGTATTTTTACGCGATTAAATTTGTTTACTTTTCTTATTACTTAACTTATATACATAATTTATGTTGCAATTTCTGAAATATGTGCTGGCAACTGTTATTGGGCTGGTAATCTTTTCGCTGCTGGCATTCTTTATTTTTCTGGGCTTTATCACTGCTGCCTCATCAGGTGACAAAGTAACTGTAAAAGAGAACTCTGTTTTAAAACTTAAATTTGATAAACCTATTGTTGAACGAGGCAGAGAAAATGATTCATTTGCCGAACTTGCCAATTCTCTCAGTGGCAATCCTAATTCTGTTGGCTTGATCCAGATCCGTCAGACCATAGCGGATGCCAAAAATGACAATAATATCAAAGGTATCTATCTTGAACCAGATATGTATGGCGCTACTGCCGGATATCCTACGCTGGAAGAAATACGCACCTCCCTGGCTGACTTCAAAAAATCAGGCAAATTTATCATTGCCTATGGAGAATACTATACAGAGAAAAGTATTTATCTGGCATCTATAGCGGATAAGATTTATCTTAACCCAGAAGGAGTGGTAGAATGGAATGGTTTGAGTACCAGTATTACTTTCCTGAAAGGAACCCTGGATAAACTGGGTGTGAAACCAGAAGTATTCAAAGTAGGGGATTATAAAAGTGCCGTAGAACCTTTTCTACGGCAGGATATGAGTGAGCCTAGCCGTGAACAGACTCGTTCATTCCTAACCTCTATCAACTCTCATTTATTAAAGACGATCAGTGATGCAAGAGGTATTTCAACAACTGAACTACAAGCCTTGGCAGACTCACTGACAATCCGCGAACCAAAGGATGCTAAACAATATAAACTTGTGACAGATGTAGGATATGCAGATGAAGTAGAAACTGCAATCAAGAAAGCATTGAAACAAGATGACAAGAAAAAGATTGAGTTTATATCATTTACCAAATACAATAAGGCAGATAACAAAGAAAAATCAGAGTCAGGCAGTTCTGATAATCGCATTGCTGTTATTGTAGCTTCAGGTGAGATTAATTCAGGAGATGGGGGAGACGAATCTATTGGCTCTGATCGGATAGCAGAAGCATTACGTAAAGCACGTGAAGATGAAAAAATAAAGGCAGTAGTATTACGCATCAACTCTCCGGGAGGAAGCAGTCTTGCATCAGATGTAATGTGGAGAGAAATTCAGTTAACCAAAGAAAAGAAACCTGTAGTGGCATCAATGTCTGATTATGCGGCATCAGGTGGCTATTATATGGCTATGGGATGTGATAAAATTATTGCTCACCCAACTACTTTAACAGGATCTATTGGAGTATTTGGCTTATGGTTCAATGTAAAAGATCTTCTTAATGACAAACTGGGTGTAACAGTAGACGGTGTAAAAACCAACAGTTATGCAGATATTGGTTTGCCTACCCGTAACATGTCAGACTTTGAAAGACAGTGGTTTCAGAAACGTACAGAAAGTGTATATGAGGACTTTACAAGCAAAGCAGCCAAAGGCCGTAAGATGAATGTAGAAGATCTCAGAAAAATCGCCTCCGGACGTGTATGGACAGGAGAACAAGCAAAACAAAATGGTCTGGTAGATGCACTTGGAGGCATGGAAGATGCTGTTGCAGAAGCAGCCAAATTAGCGAAGTTAAAAGAGGGAGATTATCGTCTGCGTTATTTGCCTGAACAAAAACCTTTGATTGAAGAGCTTTTTGGAAGCTCAAGTGAAACAATGGAAACAAAGATAATCCAAAAACATACAGGAGCTCTTGCACCTTATATCAAGGATATTCAAAAGCTGAAAAGCTGGCAGGGAACACAAACCCGCCTTCCATTTGAAATAGAAATCAGATAGTAATAAAAAGCCTCCATCATATACAATGGAGGCTTTTTTTATAGAAAACGTACAGCAACAATAGTATAATCGTCTTGTTGTTCCGACTCTCCACAGAAATGACGAAAATATTCCCAGAATGTGTCAATGAAGTGAGTTGTAGACAATCCTGTGTGAGTATCAGTAAAGGAAAGTAAGCGTTGTTCACCAAATTCGTCTCCATCAGCATTACGTGCTTCCAGAATTCCATCAGTATATAGTATCAACCAATCTCCAGACTGATAGGTATGTGTTTTGGTAGTCACATGTTTGATATAATCTGGCCGTCTCAGTAATCCCAAACCCATTCCTTTATTTTGTAACAATGAGGAACTTTGTGTTTCATTGCTATAATAAATAGCCAGACAATGTCCCCCTCTTGCATGGTGTATCACTCCTTTCTCACTATCAATCATGAAAACGCTTGCAGTAATAAACTGATCCTTATCCAGACAACGACTCAGCGCATTATTGGCCAAAGCCAGAAAGCGATGTGGTGGTGGGTGCAACTCGACAAGGCTATGAAATATTCCTTTCATTTGTGCCATATGAAAAGCGGCAGAAGTGCCTTTTCCAGATACATCACCAATAATTAATATCACGCGTGAATCCGATATCTGGAAGATGTCATAATAATCTCCTCCAACCTCGTCCCCAGATTGAGAAAAAGCACTGATCTCAAAGTATTTGTTATCAGCAAAATGATCAGGTAAAAGCTTTTGCTGTACTTTTCTGGCAATATTCAGAGACTCCTGGTACCTCTCATTCTCAATTACTTTTGATACCAGACGAAAGTTTTCAATTGCTACACCTGTCATACGGGCGAATGTGCTGATTAACTCTACATTATCTGTCGTAAAGCCATCTTTTTGAGTTTTCAGCAATCCTAAAGTTCCATGCAGTTTATCCTGAAAAATCAATGGAACCAATAGTACAGACTGATAGTTCATATCGTCTATAATTCCGTCCAGTATTCCTTTTCGTATAGTTTCAGAAATCGGACTTTGTGCAGTATATTTTAATTCTTTTACAATTTTTTTCTCTGTAGCTAATGCCTGCTGCTTCTGTATATTTTTAGTTAGTACATTAGTAATTTGCCTGTTCTCATTTGCCACTATCAACCAGGCAGCATCTGCTTCCGAAGCCTTACTTGTACTTTGTAACAAAGTCTCATATACCTGTGTTTCATTTTCCTTAGCTTGAAATGTTTGTGTTAACCGCTGAAAATCCAATAATTCTTCAATTTTCTGTTCAAATACAACAGAAGTTGGCAGATTGAATAACAAAACGGCACACCCAAGCACACTATAGCCACCTACAAACACAAATAAGGCCAGAATATATACACTCTGAATCAGATTGGTTACAATCTCTGTATCTCGTGCATACGTGCTCAGATTCCAGAAAAAATAGGCGCAGAACAATCCAATCAGAAAAGTAAGCAATATCGCCTTCCACTTATCTCTTACATCCAGATAGGCAACCCATTTAAGGTTAAACGCAGTAATTATACCCAGTAAAGACAAAGGAATAAGTATCACATAAAAAAGTGCATCAGATGAGTCTAACTGGAAGAAATTAAAGAAAAGACTAGCGAGTAGAGCATATTCAAATATCTGCCAGGTTAGTTGTAACCTCTTGGAACGCTGGTACAAAATAAATTTCTTCCAGACAAAAAAGGTTTGGGTAAGAAATAATGTAACCAAGCCAATATGAATGTGGTAAAACAGCAACAGCATCTGTGCAGATCGATCATGCAGAAACTGATCAAAAAAGAAATCCGCAAATCGTAATACAATGGAGATTAGAGCCAGAACCCAGCCAACATCCAGTAATCGCACCAGTTGATCAACAAAAGAACTACCTCTTTCTTCTTCAGATCTAGCCTTGAAGTAGAAAAAAACTAAGATAAGAAAGAGATTAAGCAGGAGCCCCCTTATGGCTATTGGGACACCAAAAGTCGTTTTATCATATCCCTGTAATAAGGTAATTAAATTAAGCCCCAACAACAACAACCAACTTACAATGTTGACAGAAACAACAATCCGTATAATATTTTCGCGTGAAAGCATAATTTAACAGGCAGTTTATGGCAAGCCCCAAAGTCACCCAGTGATACTTTGGTTACACCTCTGCATTTGCTCAGAACCAATTTGCAAATTGATATATCTCCTTCAGATTTACAAAAAATCAGCACGATTTTGTACCGTGCTGATCTAAAGTTTCCATTTATTTCAAAAATGCCATTTCCTATATCTGTAGGCTGTATAAATAATTAACTGATTATAAAACATATAGCATCCAGCAATCATGAAACTATATAATCATCTATCTGCGGTGATACCTTTCCATTCATCTGTTCGGAAAGGAGAGGCAGGAAACTCTTCAACATTATATAAATTACATCCTTCCGGGTTGTTAGCCCATCCATAACGAACCGCAACAGGTTTTGTCACTTTATCACTCCACACAACAATTTGATTTCCATCAATACGCGCCTGTGCCCAAACAAATTTCCGATCGTCCCCTGCGATCGCAAAGCCTTTTAACTCAGATCCTTTTGCAAGCAACCCTGTACCTATGTTAGTAAAAGTCAGACGAATTTTGTCACCTTCTATATTCTGAGAAAAATAGAGTGGCCCGGAATGTACTACGTCTTCTCCATAAGCTATCTTGCGTGCATTAAAAGCCAACCGTTTTCCTACGTCCAGTTTATTTTTAGGATGTATATCTTCTGCTTCCCCAATATCTATTATACAAGCCATACCTGTTACAGGTAATGAAAGTGTCTTTACCTGAGCCTCTCTTAGCTCTGCCCAATCGCTTTCTGATGGCTCTGAAGATACCTTCATAAAGTTAGCCAGTTGAACAAATAAGAAAGGGAATTCTCCCAATTTCCACCGATTACGCCAATCTGTAATCATAGTAGGAAATAAAGTTCGATATTCATATGCCCGATCAGCATTGGATTCACCCTGATACCAAATCACACCTTTGATCCCATAAGGTATCAGTGGGGCAATCATCCCATTGAATAACAAAGCAGGATGATTGGGAGAGTTCATATCTATTCTGGGATTTCGTGGCAGATTTTTATATTCTTCTGAAACCTTATATTGCCAATCACCTGCCAATGAAATTTGCTTTCCTCCTGTTTCCAGTACAAGTTTTTTCGCTTCCCCCCATAAACCTCCACCACCATATGTATCCAATACGCGAATTGCGATTACATTCTTTCCCGGTTTCAGTAATTTTTCTTTTATGGTATAGTTTCTCTCACTATTGTATCCTTCTGTTGCACCAACTTGTATACCATTCACATACGTAATATCTTCATCATCAATAGTTCCTAGATGTAGAATCGCCGCCTTACCTATATCAGCTTTACTCAGCGTAACTTCTTTGCGTAACCATACAATACCATCTATTGTATCGAGTTCTGTATGTTCCCAATTGTTTGGCATTGACATAGTTTTCCAATCCGTTGTCGCCAATGAAGGGAGCATCCATTTTTTTGAGCCTTTATCTTTTGAGGCTAGCTCCGCCTGATAAGCAGCGTATTGCTTTTCCATCTCCATCGCATTGCCGCTTATCTGGGTTTTCCAGTTGGTATACTCAGTCTGATAATTAGCAAATCGTTCTAAACCTTCTATGCTAGTCCATGCCTGAGCCACTGTGCCTCCCCAATTTGAGGAGATCAGACCAATCGGGACTTTCAATTTTGAATACAACTCTCTGGCAAAAAAGTAGGCAACGGCAGAAAACTCGGGTGTATTCTCGGGACTCGCCGATTTCCAGCCACTGGTAGTTACCTCTTTTAGTGGAACAATACTGGTTGTATTTTTTATTTTAATATGACGAATATGGGAATTGGAAGAAGACGCAATATCTGTATCATACTTGTGATTAAGCATATTCATACGCCATTCCATATTAGACTGACCTGAACATATCCAGACTTCTCCAACTAGTATATCATTGATTTGAATCTGATTTTTCTCTGTAATTGTCAATGTGTAAGGCCCACCAGCAGGAGTTGCATCTAGGTATAGCATCCAGCTACCCATATTATCCGTAGTTGCAGTATATGTCTTGTTTTGCCAAGTTATTGTAACCAGTGCACCTGGTGTAGCCCATCCCCATACAGCATTTCTGGTATTTCGTTGTAATACCATTCCGTCTGAGAATAGAGAAGCAACTTTAACAGTAGCAAATAAGGAAGCTGAGAATAAAGAAATAAAAAAAAGGAGCAATAATTTTTTCATGTGATCCGGATAGAAGATGAAAAGATGTATTAACCCTGCCAAAGTATTTTAATTAAATCCTTCATACAAGAAATACAAGAATTTTCTATCCGTACCCATGAAACTGCATAGAAACTTTTCGGTATTATAGTTTGCGTTTCCGCTCTTGTTCCAACATTCCCTCATTATAGCAACGGCGGCAACGAGCTTCATAACTATCTGTTTCTCCTAATAAGACTCTTTCCTGAGAGGCACTTAAACGGAATGAATAAGATGCCACGCTACCACATACTGCACAAATAGCATGAACTTTGGTTACAAATTCAGCAACAGCCATTAGAGCAGGCATACTGCCAAATGGCCTACCCTGAAAATCCATATCAAGTCCGGCTATTATCACCCGCTTTCCGGTGTTAGCAAGAGTAACACAAACTTCTACCAAACTCTCATCAAAAAACTGGGCTTCGTCAATACCAACTACCTCACAATTGCTAGTCCATAAAAATATTTCCTGAGGAGTACTGATAGGAGTACTTGGAATAGAATTTGAGTTATGAGAGACTACATCTATATCATGGTAACGTGTATCAATAGCAGGCTTAAAGATCTCTACTTTCTGTCGTGCAATGTTAGCTCGGTTTAATCGGCGGATTAACTCTTCTGTCTTACCAGAAAACATTGATCCACAGATAACCTCAATCCATCCTGTGGTACGTAGATTCTTATCGCGATGATATTTTCCTAGATGTGGCTCAATAAACATGCCCGAAAGTTAGCAAAAAACGAGCAGCATTTAATGGCAGACAGGCATAAACCCTATTCACATGTTTTATAAAAAACTAAGTATAGATTTTTCCCAAAGAAAGATGTTATTTTCACAGATAGTTTATCCACTCACTTTTATCTCTTTTGCTATATGAAATATTTTTGTTTGCTTGTTCTATGCTTACTATCTTTTTGTGTTACAACTTCTCTGTATAGTCAGACTATGAAGAAAAATCCCAAAGTACTCAGGCATGTGGTATTATTTAAGTTCAAAGACAGTACTACTCCCGAACAAATCAAAGAGGTAGAAAAAGCATTCACTGCTTTGCCAGGTAAAATAAAAGAGATAAAAGGACTTGAGTTTGGCCTCAATAATAGTCCGGAAGGCTTAAATCAAGGCTTCACTCATTGTTTCTTGCTCACTTTTGATTCAGAAAAAGATCGGGATGCCTATCTTCCACATCCGGCACATAAAGAATTTGGAGAAAAATACGTGAAGCCTTACCTAGAAAAAGCCTGTGTGGTGGATTATTGGGTGCAATAAAATACAAGTGCTCAGATGCTTAGAGATATAGCATCTGAGCACTTGTATTTTATTGAACAACAGTGCTTACAGATGCTCGGTATAATTCGTATTCCCGGATCAATGCCTTGTAAAGCATCTCGCTGATAATCATGGCACCTTTGGGAGTAAAGTGTATGAAATCATGCTTAGCCAAGGCAGGTTTGGCAAACACCCAGCTAGGCATAGAGTTCTGTCCACCCATAGCTACATAGGTATCCCAAAAAGCACAACCCGCTTTAAATGCGGCTTTTCTTTGTGCATCTCGGATCTTTTCTATATTTGGATACGAAACATAAGATTCTCCTGCCCGGTGTGACATATCTGAAACACCAATAACCAGGATAGATGCATTGGGAGCCAGTTCTTTGAATAGCTTTAACTGTCGGGATAAAGATTGTTCATACCAAGAATAATCCTTTTGTACATAGGGCACTATATTTACACCAAATTGTAGAATAATCATCCGTACATTCAATGCCTTGATCTGAGCTCCAAGTAAGCTTTTATTCATACGCGTGAAGTCCACACCAGAACTTCCTCTAAAAGGAATATTATCTACTGCGACTCCTTTTTCACAATCCAAACAAGCAGCATATAAATCCGGACTTGGAGTACCTCTAAAGGTAAGGGTCAACTTATCAAAATCTTTCTTTAAGCGGTGTGAATAGATATGAAACTGAGAGGAAGTGTCTAACCTGGCATGTTGCGTGCTATCAAAACCTTCCTGAATTGTTACCTGAAAAGGTGCCTGTGGATTACGATATAAAAGTTTTAATACCTGAGCTTGTTTATCCTTTGGATAACCTCTCTTCAATTCAGCATAGGAAACCAATATGCCAGGATCTTTGCGGGGGACATAGATTGCATGTTGAGAAGTATCCCGAATAGTGTCTATTTTCATAGCAAAGTATTCATTCTTTGCCACCCGATTAGTACTCGAATACCTGAAAACAGCACCCATTACACCATAACTATCTGCATCAGCCTTCTTATATCCATTACTGTACACAAACAATTTTTGCCATTCAGGATCTGAGTATTGAGCTATTGACATTCGGCTCCCCACTACATCAAGCAAAGGGACAAGACCTACACCACACCCACCAAAACGCTGCTGAAGCCGGCTTCTTAGATAGGATGAAATACGATCCCCTTCAATCTGTGAATCTCCATAATGCAAAACACGGATCAATTGATTTCCAGACGCTTCTCTCAGAGCTGAAAAGAAGTTATTCATAACTGTTGTATCTTCTTCAGGAAATTGAAGTCTATACTGACTTTCTACAGGTAGATTCAGTGCTTTTACAGTATCCAGCACTGTCTTCTGAGTATCTATCTTCTCTGTAGCAGGCGCCTGGGTAACTAGCGAATCGGCAGTTGGAAGTTGAGATGTAATCGCAGAAATATCGACATATGTATCCTTTGGCTTCTCGATCAGGCTCTTTAATGAAAATGAACGAAATGTCAATGCATCATAGATACGGATCTCAGGAGGCAAAATAGTAAGTACAATTGCAAGAAATACGGCAATGTAAATAAGCAGTAATAGAGGTCTTAATGGTTTGATCATACCAATTTATTCAATCTTTATCCAAAACACCAAATAAGTGTTTGTATTTAGCGGGCAAAGATAGTAATACAAATTGGGAACTATCAAATGGTTAGCATTCAATTATTTGTAAGGATACCATATAAAAAATTTTAAATGACCTATGCAACTAATCAGGTAAGCTGTCGGCTGCTTATTTCTTCTCAGAAATTAATCTGGTTGTGCCGATCATAGTATCACTTCCGAGATTAATCTCTGTCTCAGGTAATGCTTTTTGTAGTTCAGCGGCTCCTTGTGGAGTCACTTTGGTCTGCCACAGGTATAGCTTCTTTAGTTTTTTTAAAGAAGCAAGTTCTTTCAGGCCTATATCTGAAACTGAAGTACCAATCAGGTTTAAGTATTCCAGTGATTTTAGTCCTTTGATCTTCTTCAGATCTACATCTGTAGTATTGGTATATTCCAGATGCAACCGAGTCAGATTATTAAATTTACCAATTTCTGTAATTGTTTTTTCTCCAATGGCTAGGTGGCTTATTTTAAGCCAGATGGTTTGCTGTGAAACAGGTGTTAATAAAGTGGCTTGTTCATCTGTAAAAGTCTTCACATTGATGAAACTGATTTCAAGCAAATTATTTTCCTGAGCAATAGGCATTACAAATACATTTATCTTTCTTAATGCATCTATTGCTTTCGCATCTGCTTTAGGAACATTAATTATGGCAGGCTTATCTTCTTTGTTCTCAGTATTTGCCCCACTTATAAAAGATGCGAGTACAGGCTTCATATCTTCACTAACTGTCAAATCCGCAATCTTTTTATTAAAGGGAGCACCCTGATTAATCCACCACCTAAGCATTGCCATCTGATTGTCGCTTAGCTGCGTTTTGCCTTTAGGCGGCATATGATCATCATCTTCCAGTGGCAGGTGTATTCTTTTAATCATTTCACTATCTTCAGCTTTACCAGCGACCAGAATAGGACCATTCTTGCCACCTTTTAGAAGCATCTCAGGTGTATCCATACGCAGATCTCCTTTTTGTTTCTCTGGATTGTGGCAACTAATACAGGTTTGCTCCAAGGCAGGTTGTACTAAATCTTCAAATACCAGTGCCTGATTAATGTCTGTAATTTTCCGGGTAGTTTGTTTTTCTTTTTTCTGAACAGGAAGCCCGGCTAGTGACCGAATAGGTTGAGGCATGTATTGTGTCAGATAGTCAGACCCATGTGTCAGGTTGCCACCATAGTGCCCTGCCGCAAAAATAAGAAATACACAACCTGTAAAAATAGGAGTATAGATCTTATGTAGAATGGTAGTCTGGCTTCGTTTTAAAAAATACGCAATCCACGAAGAAACAGCTACACCATAGCCCAGCCACTCATGTACTTTAAGAGATTCTTTGTCATAGCCACCACTTTTTGATAACATAAAACCTGCTATACAAGCTACTGTGGCGCCTAGTGCTCCCCATAACAGAATAAAGCTATTGGCTTCCCGTAATGATTGTAATTTGGGAGATCTGGCAAACACTTCAATAATGGCTGCCATAATCACCATGCCAATAGGAAAATGAACAATCAGAGGATGGAACCGCCCCAGAAATAAGATCCATTCAGGTGTATTTTCAATCTGTCCTAAAATTGGTGTTATGGTAAACATGCAGAATGCAAAATCGAATTGTTACACTAAAATTTTTGTAATTACTTTTCCATGTACATCTGTCAGACGAAAATTTCGTCCCTGGAATGGATAGGTAAGCTTTTCATGGTTAAAGCCCAAACAATGTAGAATAGTAGCCTGGAGATCATAGATATCTGTTCGGTCTTTGATACCATAATATCCGATTTCATCGGTTTCTCCATGTGTGTATCCTGACTTTATACCTCCTCCAGCCATCCAGACTGTGAATGCTTCAGTATGATGATCTCTTCCTTTAAACTCCATTTGTTTTCCTTCCCGGTTCTCCTGCATTGGAGTGCGACCAAATTCTGCTCCCCATACAACCAACGTTTCATCCAGAAGTCCACGCATTTTCAGATCTTTCAGCAAAGCAGTAATAGGTTTGTCTATGTTATGACATAGTGTAGAAAAACCTTTATCCAATGCATTTGATGGATCATTGCCATGTGAATCCCATCCCCAGTCAAAGAGTTGTACAAAACGTACTCCTCGTTCGGTTAGTCTACGAGCTAACAGACAATTGTTAGCAAAAGAAGACTTTCCGGGTTCAGTTCCATACATCTCATGAACCCATTGTGGTTCATCCTTACTATCCATTACCTCAGGTACAGATATCTGCATTTTGAATGCCATCTCGTATTGAGAGATTCGGGAGATTGTTTCCGGATCACCAGTTTCCTCATGTTGGATGCGATTTATATCATTGATAGCTTGTAAAGAAGCTTTTCGTAAATCCCGATCCATGCCTTCCGGATTAGCGACATAGAGTACAGGCTCACCCTTGCTACGGCACTCTACTCCCTGATATACTGTTGGAAGAAATCCAGACCCGTAACCTGCTTTGCCAGCATCAGGTGCTTTGCCTCCTGAGAGCAATACAATGAACCCTGGTAAGTTTTCATTTTCAGATCCTAGTCCATACGTAACCCATGCTCCCATACTCGGCCTTCCTAACCTGGCATTACCAGTTTGTATCAGCAACTGAGCAGGAGCATGATTAAACTGATCTGTATGCATCGCTTTCAGAAATGAAACATCATCTACCATACTGGCAAATTCTGGTAAATGATGAGATACCCATGCCCCTGATTGTCCATATTGCTTAAACTGGGCTTGTGGTCCTAACATTTTAGGCACACCCTTGATAAAAGCAAATCGCTTTCCTTCCAACAGTGAAGGAGGACATAACTGTCCATCTAGTTTTTGAAGCTCAGGTTTGTAGTCAAATAACTCCAACTGAGAGGGTGCACCAGCCATATGCAAAAAGATGACGCGTTTGGCTTTGGGTGCGAAATGAGATGGTAGAGGGGCAAACGGTCTTGATAAATCTCTTACAATACCGGATACTTGTTCCTGTGACGACTTTTTGTCTGCAAAACACCCTGTCAAAGATGCTAAGGCCATAGCTCCAATACCCGTAGTACATTTTGAGAGAAAATGCCGACGGGTCATATATTCAGTTTGACGCTGAATAGCTTCTAAAAATAATGGATTCATAAAATATTCCCCTCTTTGTATTTTTTAGATCTCAATTCCATCATTCCTTCATAATAAACTCATCTAAGTTCATAATGGCATTGGCAACAATGGTCAGACAGGCTAAATGCCTTTGATCAGAATCTACAGAACTATTCATTCCAACTGTTTGCATAATCCGTTTCTTCTCTGGAACTCGACCTAAAATCTTTGCAATTTCATCCGGATTCTTTCTATAATATAGATCTGCATTCTGATATAATTTCAGTAATACTTTTGCTATTCGAGTATTGCCATTTTTAAGTAAGGCTCTTTTGTAACCATAGAGCAATTGGTCTGATATGCTGCCTCCACTGTTTTGCATTTGGGAAGCAAGGCCTCTGGCTGCTGAGATAAAAACCGTATCATTAAGTGTCACCAATGCCTGTAAAGGCGTATTAGTCCGGATGCGACGTGAGACACAGACTTCCCGTCCGGCAGCGTCAAAAGTCATTAAAGAAGGATAAGGACTTGAACGTCGCCAGAATGTATATAGTGCACGTCTAACTGCATCTTCACCATCACTTGTCTTCCATTGGTCGCCACTATATACAACCTGCCATACCCCATCGGGTTGTGGAGGCATAACACTTTTGCCATACATCTTTTTACTTAATAATCCACTAACTGCCAGTGCCTGATCTCTGACCTGTTCAGCACTGAGACGAACTCTTGGTCCACGTGCTAGGTATCGGTTAGCAGGATCTTTGCTAATCAGTAGTTTACTAGCAACAGATGATTGCTGATAAGCTGCAGACATAACAATCTGTTGAAGAAGTTTTTTAACACTCCAGTGAAAGTCTGTTTGAAACGATATAGCCAGATAATCCAATAACTCCGGATGTGAAGGTTTTGCGCCTTGTGATCCAAAATCTTCTAATGTTTCTACAATACCTGTTCCAAATAGTTGCTCCCAAAATCTATTTACTGTTACTCTGGCAGTTAAGGAATTGTCTTTACTAACTAACCATTTGGCTAACCCCAAACGATCTGAAGAATAACTGGCAAAGCTACTTAAAAATTTAGGTGTAATAGGCTGCACCTCTTTTCCTTTTGTTAACCAGTTACCACGCTCAAATACAAACGATTTACGCTTAAAGTTTGCTGGATTTTCCTGCATAACCGGTGTGTAGTCTATGTCTGATCGGTTAAGTATGGCAAGAAGTGTATCTTTTATTGGAGCAAAGTCGGCATGATCCGAACCTGGTATTTTATTCATAAAATAAAGCCATCGAAATGAGGCTGCATAATCCTGTATATTTTTAGTCTTAGGATTATAGGCAATAAAATACAAAGTATGCTTTCCATTTACTGGCTTCAGATCGATAAGCATTTTTCGGAAACTCCAGGCTCCAGGTTTCTTTTCATTTTTAAAAGTAGCTTCAGCAATAACGTCTCCATCTAGCTTGTCTTTTCGTATTTCTAAACGACAATCGTTACCACCAAAACCCGCATTTAATACTATATGGCGTTTGCCTGTAAGATCAACATTTTTGACTCGTGCAAAACCCGTATGTCCAATACCCATAAACTTCCCATCCATAAGAGCAGCATTGGTCAATGTATCAAATGTATGGGGATGTATTTTTGGCTCTGCAATACTAAATAGCTGATCAATCTCAGAAAGACCGTTAGACTTTTCCGATGGTGAGGTATAGGTACCGATCCATTTTTTCAGGGAATTTATTTTCTCCTGATCAGCAGGGTTATATTGTGCTAACACAGGTGTTTCATCTGGCACATCTTCATCCCTGGAGTTATTGAAAAAGGCCATTGATTGATAAAACTCTTCATGTCTTACAGGATCATAAGGGTGACTATGACATTGGACACATCCCATAGTGGTTCCCTGCCAGACTTCCCAGGTATTATTGACCCGATCAATTACAGAAGTAGTACGAAACTCCTCATCGTCAGTACCCCCTTCATCGTTATTGGTAGTATTTCGATGATAGGCAGTCGCGATAAGTTGACTTTCACTTGGGTTTGGTAGTAAATCGCCTGCCAGTTGTTCTATTGTAAACTGATCAAAAGGTTTATCTTCATTAAAGGAGTTGATTACATAATCACGGTATCGCCAGATATTGCGTGGCTGGTCTTTTTCATACCCACGGCTATCTGCATATCGGGCCAAGTCCAGCCACATAGCAGCCCACCGCTCTCCAAAATGTGGAGAAGCTAGCAATCTATCCACCTGCTTCTGATACGCATTTACAGAGGAGTCAGCCAGAAACTCTGTCAGTTCTTTTTCTGTTGGAGGCAAACCAATTAAATCCATGCTCAATCGACGCAGAAGTGTAGTCTTATCCGCCTGTGGGGCTGGATTTAGATGTACTGTTTTAAGTTTCTGATAGATAAAATTATCAATAACATTATTACCCCAGGTAGTATCTATGGTTGGAATTTCAGGTTTTACTGGCTTCAGGTATGCCCAATGATCCTGCCAGTTAGCACCATCAGCAATCCACTGTCGTAGTATTTCGATTTCTTCTGGCTTTAGTGGTTCTGCATGATAGGGCATCCGCTCTTCCGGATCAGCATGTACCAGCCTCTTCATAAACTCACTGTCATCCGGATCACCAGGTATAATTGCAGGTTTTCCGGACTTTGTTGGTTTTAAGGCATCTTCACGAGAAAACAGACTAAATCCACCACTTTCTTTTACCCCACCATGACAGGAAATACACTTTGTATTTATAATAGGACGCACCTCTGCATTGAAGTCTACCTCTTTATGTGGTCTTACCCATAAAAAAATAAGGACAGCCAAACCACCAATACTGCCAACCAGAAAGTTCCTTCTGCGTTTACTCATAAACACTAATGATACGCTGTTTATAGAATCAGAAAATAGAAAGAAGAAATACTATTGCTTTAGAGATTTTGCTTGAGGAAAATTTTTGGACTCACACCAAATATAACGATTTTACATTACACTTTTCTTTTTTCAAGATTATTTAGCAAGATAGTTTATTCCGATACCGCTTTCTAAAAGAAAAGGCAACCCATTAGATGAGTTGCCTTATGTCAAACTTGTTATCTTTTTTATTTTCAGATACTCTGCATTTTGGTAGTAGCTAGTTTGCTTTTCTTATAACCGTAAGCAAAATAAATAACCAAGCCAATGATTAACCAAATAACAAACATAATCCAGTTAGATAATCCTAATTCTGTCATCAGATAAAGATTGGTTAAGATTCCTAATACAGGAATAAGCAGAAAGTCATAGAGGAAACTCAGTACAGCCAGCACTAACCATGTAATCCAGAAAACGACTAACAATGGCTTTTCTTCTAATGTCTGGATATAGTTTTCCTGTTTTAGAGCAAAATATAATCCAATACCAAACAGTAACCCTACAATATACTTTCCACTGATGCGAGGCATCTTAAATTTAGAATCTTTGCTCAGTCCTTTCTTATCCATATACAATACACCTCCACATACCATAATAAAAGCAAAGAAAGTACCGACACTTGTCAAGTCAACAAAGAACTGCATATCTAGAAATAAGGAGGGAATTGCTACTAATAAACCTGTAATAATAGTAGCAAAGCCTGGAGTCTTGTATGTAGGATGAATTTCACTAAACTTCTTCCACAACAGTCCATCCCGACTCATCGTCATCCATATACGTGGTTGGCCCAACTGATATACCAGCAAGGCACTGGTAATAGCTACTACAGCACTTACAGAAATCACACCCGCAATAAAATCCATATTTACTCTGGAGAAAACATAAGCCAATGGATCATCTACTTTTAAATCTTTATAGTTAACCATACCTGTAAGCACCAAGGTAATGATAACATATAAGGTTGTACAAATGATTAAGGAGTAAATCATGGCTCTGGGCAAATCTCTTTGAGGATTACTACATTCTTCAGCTGTAGTAGAGATAGAGTCAAATCCAATAAAAGCAAAGAATACTGCCGCAACGCTACTCAAGACACCATTTACACCATTTGGAGCAAAAGGAGACCAATTTTCAGGTTTTACAAAAAAGGCTCCTGCAAAAATCACCAGTAAGATTACAGCTAGTTTTAATACTACCAGGATATTACTGGTTGTGCGAGATTCTTTAATTCCCATATATACGAGCCATGTAACCAAAGCAGTAATTATCCCTGCGGGAAGGTCAAGCAATACTTTAACACCTCCAATAGAAGGTGCATTCTGGTAAGCCTCAGCCAGAATGCGTGTATTAGAAGGCAGCTCATTCAAGGTATTATCCTGAATAGCCTCCTGCATCTCTGCAAATGCTCTACCAGAAGAGATTGGGTCTGTAGTAATCCATCGAGGCAGTTCTACGCCAAACCCACTAAGCATTGAAGAAAAATATTCTGACCAGGAAATGGCTACCACCATATTAGAAACTGCATATTCCAGAATCAATGCCCATCCAATTATCCAGGCAAATATTTCACCAAAGGAAACATAGGCATAGGTATAAGCACTACCACTTACTGGAACAGTAGATGCGAACTGGGCATAACATAAAGCGGTAAATACACAGGCAATTGCAACAAAGACAAACAATAAGGAAACTGCAGGCCCGCCATTAAAACTCGCACGCCCAATGGTACTGAAAATACCAGCGCCAATAATAGCTGCAATACCAAAAGATGTTAAGTCTCTGACTTTAAGCATTCGGTTTAATCCACCATGCTCGCTTTCACGTGTACTCAGATCTGTCAGAATCTGACCAACAGTTTTTTTTCGGAATAAATTTTTCACGGATGAGATGTTTCTACAGAAGAAAGGTTTGGTTTTTAGTTGGCTAAAAATAAATATTCTTTGTTACAATAAAATATCTTACATGATTTTCGTTTTACTTTCAATTATACTTTTCACATTCTTAAAGCAATTTTAGTAATATTACATTAGCTGATTATGAATGCACTATATCAGCCGATTTAGTAAAATACATCTTTTTTATCTATTACCAAGATTTTGTCTTCTAAAAGATATTATTTTATAGCTATGGAAATAAAAAAATATACACGGATTGTCTTGTTAGGATTAGTATTACTGGCTATTCCTTTTTCGGCACATAGTCAGCGGAAGAAAAAAAGTAAGGATAATGCGGCTTATATGGAGGCTGATGCCCGAGCTGCAGCCACTGCGTCCAGAAAAACCCCTGATCCATTTGGGTTTCTAAAGAGCAACGATCAACACAAAAAGAATAAAGATTGTGGTTGTCCCGGCACAAAAAAGGGAGAAAGACAACGTCGTAAAGAATTTAAAGCCCATCGCAAGAGAAAATAGCATTCTGACAATCTGCATTTTACAACCACAAATACAATAAATTGATAATTCTGACAGACTTTTTTTTGCAACCTGTTTTTAATTATTAATTGTATTTCTATATTTGCACCCGCAAGCCGGTACGACCAGCTCCTGCTGAATCCCCCCAGGGCTTGACCGCAGCAAGGGTAGGTGGTTGTAGCGGTGCGATACTTGGCTTGCTTTTTGTTTTTAACCCGCAAGGTTTTCTGAAACGTTGCGGGTTTTTTCTTTTGTTTAAAAACAGGGTTTTCTACCTTTGCCTGCAATACCTACTTCCACTGGAACCTATCAACAGGTATGATTGTATTTCAAATACATGCAAATGCTTCAGTGAAATGTTGAATGCCAAGTCAAACTATTTGATAACTAAATAATTCTTACTTGTCCGATGAAATTTTTTATTGACACAGCCAACCTTAATGAGATCCGTGAGGCTCATGATCTGGGAGTTCTTGATGGTGTAACTACCAACCCTTCTCTTATGGCGAAAGAAGGCATCACAGGAAAAGACAATATTCTGAAACATTACAAGGACATCTGTAACATTGTTGATAATAATGTCAGTGCAGAAGTGATTGCGACAGACTTTGCAGGTATGATTCGTGAAGGAGAGGAACTTGCTGAGATTGATGAGAAAATTGTAGTGAAAATTCCTATGATTAAAGATGGAATTAAGGCTATCAAATATTTTTCAGAAAAAGGCATACGAACAAATTGTACATTGGTATTTTCCGCAGGACAAGCATTACTGGCGGCCAAAGCAGGTGCTTCGTATGTTTCGCCGTTTATTGGACGTTTGGACGATGTAGCAACAGATGGCTTAGATCTTATTGAGCAAATTGTAACTATCTATCAGAATTACGGATATGAAACTGAAATTCTGGCAGCATCGGTACGTCACCCAATGCACATCGTTAAATGTGCAGAACTTGGTGCAGATGTAATGACAGGTCCTTTAAGTGCAATCCTTGCTTTATTGAAACATCCATTGACAGATGTAGGCCTTGAGAAATTCCTGGCAGACTATCGTAAAGGAAACGCTTAATCAGGATTTACAATTTTATGTTTCCTTTATAGTGCAAAGAACTCCTATAAACTCTGTTCTTACGGATTTTTGCATATAGCCAGAATCTGAAATTGTAAAACACTAAATTCATGTATATCATCAAAGTAAAAGGCAAAGCCAAAATCCCGGATTACATTCAGCTACGTGATGAAAACTTTGTACTCATTGCCTATTTCCGAGCAGATCGTCCGTTAAAAAATCTGGAGAAATATGGGCTTGCGGGCAAAGAAACAGAATTGGAAAATGTAATTCGGGAATTGCCGTTTGGCAAATTACAGCTTCTAGCCATTTAAAGGCATAATGAATGATTGGTCGAAGGCATTCCGCCTATCACCAATCATTCATTCAATTAGTGAAATGTATGTTTTCCGACGATCCCATAGTTCGTGTAAAAGACGCCCAGATATTTCAGGGAGGCAAACCTATTCTGGATAATGTAAACTTTTCTATTCAGAAAGGAGAATTTATATATCTGATAGGCAGAACAGGTAGTGGCAAAACCTCTCTCTTAAAAACACTTTATGCTGATTTGCCTTTGCAACAAGGTCATATTGCTATTTCTGATTTTGAATTACATGATATTCGAAAAAAAGATATTCCTTACTTACGTAGGAAATTAGGTATTGTTTTTCAGGATTTTCAGTTATTCTTTGATCGTACTGTAACAGACAACCTCATTTTTGTATTACGTGCAACGGGTTGGTACGATAGTGCAAAAATGAAAAAGCGTATTGCAGAAGTTCTTATGCAGGTAGGTCTGGGATCTGTTGGCAATAAAATGCCACATCAATTATCAGGTGGTGAACAACAACGCATTGTGGTTGCCAGAGCTCTTTTAAATGAACCACTGCTACTCCTTGCCGATGAACCTACAGGAAACCTTGACCCGGAGGTAGCCGAAGAAATCTTGAAATTATTTTTTGATATCAATAAAAGTGGAACAGCTGTATTGATGGCTACTCATAACCATGTATTTCTGCAAACACATCCAGCCAGAGTGTTGCAATGTTATCAGGGAAAAGTACAGGATTCTATTACAGAAGGCCTTTCATCTGCAGGATATTGACATTCAATAAATCTGCAAGTTGTTCCAATACTTCATCTCAACTCATCTTCATTTGTCTCATTGTAAAACTTGCGTAATTTTACCTTGTCTTTCCATTTAACTAGTAGACAATAACAACTAATAGTACAAATCCAATATTTTTTGGTTTGTTATACGGTTTTTATAAAAAAACAACAAAAATCTCTATTAAATCCATAGATTATATAATACATTTGTCCTTATTTTTTCCTTTTTTGTATGCAACAGGAGATAGATAACATAGCCGTTCAGATACAGGAAAAACCTATTGCCGAGGCGATTCGACAGTTGACAGAGTTATTTCCAGGCCAGGTAGCCTTTTCTACCTCATTCGGTCATGAAGATCAGGTAATAAGTGATATCATTTTCAAGAATCGCTTACCTGTACGTGTGTTTACATTGGACACAGGCCGGATGTTTGAAGAAACCTACCAAACATTCTACGAAACACAGGGAAAATACAAGCAAAATATAGAAGTATACTTTCCAGATAAGGCATCCGTGGAAAAGCTTGTAACAGAGAAAGGCCCTTATAGTTTCTATGAATCCGTAGACAATCGAAAGCAATGTTGCTTTATTCGCAAAATAGAACCTCTTAAAAGAGCTCTGCAGGGTGTGAAGATCTGGATTACAGGTTTGCGCGGAGGTCAGTCAGAAAACCGCCAGCATATGCATAATCTGGAATGGGATGAAGGCAATCAATTAATCAAATACAATCCATTGATTACCTGGACTCTGGAAGAAGTGGAGCAATATATTGACAAGAATCGTGTACCCTACAACAAACTGTACAATAAAGGTTTTAAAAGCATTGGCTGTGCACCTTGCACCCGAGCAATTGAACCAGGAGAAGACCTGAGAGCAGGACGCTGGTGGTGGGAAGTCTCACACAAAGAATGTGGTTTACATGAACCCTCCTCAAGCGAAATTCCAACCGGAGCTTCATCCAGTATTGTAAAATAAAAACAATCAAACATTATAAAGAATCTATATACAGCATGTTAGTATACATGCTGTATAGTTTAATTACTTATTCCACATCTACTCATTAGAATTATGAGTGTACTCTCAAAGAGAAAATTTCCCCGTCAGTTAGAAGACGAAGCAATTTACATTATTCGTGAAGTTGCCGCCCAGTTCGACCGTCCAGCATTGCTTTTCTCAGGTGGCAAGGATTCTATTACACTGGTACGTCTGGCTCAGAAAGCATTTTATCCGGCACGCATTCCTTTTCCTTTATTACATATTGATACAGGGCATAATTTCCCGGAAACCATTGAGTTTCGGGATCAACTAGCCAAAGAGCTTCATTTGAATATGGAGGTACGTTATGTACAGGATAGTATTAATCAGGGTAAGGTAAAAGAAGAAACAGGTAAATATGCCAGCCGAAACGCACTTCAGACAGTAACTCTATTAGATGCCATTGAGGAGTTGAAACTGGATGCGTGTATCGGAGGAGCACGCCGCGATGAGGAAAAAGCAAGAGCCAAAGAACGTATTTTCTCTGTAAGAGATGAATTTGGTCAGTGGGATGCGAAACGTCAAAGACCAGAATTGTTTGATATACTGAATGGAAAAATAAATGTTGGTGAAAATGTCCGGGTATTCCCAATTAGTAACTGGACAGAACTGGATGTATGGAATTATATTCGTGAAGAAGGTATTGGTATTCCATCTGTATACTATGCTCACGAACGTGAGATTATCGAAAGAGATGGAATGATATGGCCGTATTCGGAATTCCTTCATACAACACCAGATGAAATCGTTCAGCGTCGGGTAGTTCGTTTCCGTACAGTAGGAGATATGACTTGTACAGCAGCCGTTGAATCCTATGCCAATAATATAGATGGCATCATAGAAGAAATTCTCAGCGCAGTTATTTCTGAACGTGGTGCACGTATCGATGACAAGCGTAGTGAGGCAGCCATGGAAAAACGCAAACAAGAAGGATATTTTTAATACGTTGAATGGTCAAGCTGATATACAGAAGCTGTTAGCCAGACCATTCGCTTACCCCATATTGAACCGAAATGGATATCTTACGATTAAATACTGCCGGAAGTGTAGACGATGGCAAAAGTACATTGATTGGGCGTCTGTTATTTGATACTCAATCTATCCCACAAGATAAACTGGAGGCTATTGCAGCATCCAGTCAACGTAAAGGCCTTGACTTCGTAGATCTTTCTCTGCTTACAGATGGACTTATTGCAGAACGTGAACAAGGAATCACTATTGATGTTGCACATGTGTATTTTTCTACTCCTACCCGCAAATACATCATTGCAGATAGCCCTGGCCACGTAGAATATACACGAAACATGGTAACAGGAGCGTCTACAGCACAGGTGTCTATTATTCTGATAGATTCCCGGCATGGTGTTGTAGAGCAAACATACCGTCACTTCTTTATTTCTACCTTGTTGCGTATTCCCAAAGTATTGGTTTGTGTAAACAAAATGGATCTTGTAAATTTCTCACAAGATGTATTCTCCAATATTGTTTCTGATTTTTACGCTTTTGCTGAGAAGATCAAGTTTGAAGGACAGATCATTGATTTTATTCCAGTTTGTAGCCTGCATGGTGACAATATAGCCAAAGGATCAGACAGGATGCCGTGGTATGAAGGAAAGACGCTATTACAGGAACTGGAAACAACAAATCTAAAAGAAAATAATGATGAGTTACCAGCCCGAATGCCTGTACAATATGTAGTTCGTCCTCGTACAGACGAATTCCATGATTACAGAGGGTATGCAGGTAAAATAAGTAGTGGAATTTTTAAGGTAGGAGATACGGTTACAGCGCTTCCATCTGAGCAAACGTCTGTTATCAAAAAGATTCAAAAATTTGAAAGCAGTCTGGATGAAGCACATTCTAAAGAATCTGTAACCCTGCTTTTAACAGATGATATAGACATCAGCAGAGGTAATATGCTGGTAAAAAAAGGTCAGGAGCCTATTGCAGCTAAATACATTGTGGCACATGTATGCTGGATGGCACATGAACCACTATCCATTGGTAAGGTATATTGGCTACAACATGGCAATCAACTGGTAAAAGCCAAAATAGATGCCATTCAACATGTAATTGTTCCAGATACATTGGAGCATCAAAGTGCTACTCAGTTGAAACTTAATGATATAGCAGTGCTATCACTCAAACTGGCACATCCTATCTTTGCAGATACCTTTGCGACAAATAGATCCAATGGAGGATTTATTTGTGTAGATCCAGGAACAAATAACACAGTGGGTGTAGGTTTTATTGAAGAACTATACGAGAGTGTCCCTGTTCAGGAATTTGCTATTTAAGAAACAAATATTTCCTATTAGTAAAGAAAAGCTGGATTATCTAAATCCAGCTTTTCTTTTTACCATTATATGATCAGCAGCTCCGCTTAGAATCTACACAAATCAGAGCTAATACAAGATACCAAATACCTCTGAAAACCCACATACAATTATAGAATTATACTACCTTTCTACTATCAGGAGCAACAACTGTCAAAACATTTAGTGATATTACCCTCATTAATACATTCAGTGAAATCTCTCATATTATTTAATATTTACTGATGTAATCTTCGTAATAACTCATGTAAAACTATGAACATTCAATATGTTAAAGGAGATGCAACCAATCCGCAAGGAGATGGTAATAAAATCATTGTCCACATTTGCAATGATATAGGAGGATGGGGAAAGGGATTTGTAGTAGCACTCTCAAAGAAATGGTCTAAACCTGAAAAACACTATCGACAGTGGTATAAAAGTGGAGAGAAATTTTTATTAGGTGAAGTACAGTTTGTACCTGTTGAATCAACTATCACTGTAGCCAATATGATAGCTCAGCATGATATACAAGTATTAAATGGTATTCCACCCATTAGATATGATGCAGTACGCGAAGGTTTGAAAAAGGTAGTAACCTTTTCACAACAAAACAACGCGTCTGTTCATATGCCACGTATAGGAGCTGGTCTGGCAGGTGGAAAATGGGAAATTAT
The DNA here is from genome assembly GCF_030068545.1 of Xanthocytophaga flava. Taxonomy (NCBI): domain Bacteria; kingdom Pseudomonadati; phylum Bacteroidota; class Cytophagia; order Cytophagales; family Rhodocytophagaceae; genus Xanthocytophaga; species Xanthocytophaga flava. Next base: position 26,346 of record NZ_JASJOR010000049.1, read on the forward strand.
TGAAGACATTATCAGGGATGAACTAACAACCCGAGATATCCAGGTTACAGTTTATGATCTGTTGTAAAATAGAGATTTACCTCTTTTAAAAATTTATCCAGAATATAATAGTAGTAAAAATATTACCTGCCAAGTTTCTTTTAGGCCTAAAAACGGATAAATAATAGGTTATTCCGAACACTAGATATGTTCCAAACCAGTACTACCAGCATTGGAAAACATTCAAGTAAAAACACAAAACAGCTTAGATGCGATTAAAAATTAGTCTTCTTATACAATCTAAAATACTGTTTTGGAGTTATTAGTATGTACAAACATAATTTCTGTTACCTTTTACTTTTATGATGCGATTCCTGTTTGTAATATTTGCGTTTGGATTCATGCTGATAGCAACTGAAGGCCATGCCCAATTTGGAAAAAAGAAAAAGAAGAAGAATGACAAGGATAAAGCTTCCAGTACAGAGGTCTCATCCAAAAGTTCTTCCAGTGAGTCTGGAGTATTTTCTTCTGAGATGCGTTTTTCTAAAAAGAAATACCCAACTGCTGAGGAAGGTATACAACGTGCACGTGACTTACGAGAGGCAAATGCCAAAAGAAACAATAAAATAGCTCAGGAGATGGCTAGCAATCCCCGTTACAATGACCCAAGCTACTTTGGGCATAAACATAAGCCTAAAAAGCATCGGCCTGGGAAAAAGAAATATTGCAAAGAATGTGGTATAGTCCACTAGAAGAGCACTTCCCAATAAAAAAAGCACAAATAGCTAAAAATCAAGTATTTATACTCACACTATCCAACCAATGGATAGTGTTTTTTATTTATATATACTATAGCTATGCTCATATATCAACCAAGCAATAATACTCTTTTTTGTGTATTATCATGTAAATACAAAAATTAGCTATCAATGCTATCATATAGTTAAAAATTGAACTATTCGCACTTTTTAGACAACTTTTCTGAGTAATTTCCACATTTTACAGATAACTCCTTTTACTTTCTGGCGAAACGTTCTATATTGTACAATAAGTTATTCTTAGCTCACCGTACAAATCTTGGAATTATGAAAACAAACTCCTTACTAAGTGCACTCATCGGCACTTCTTTGGCCGCTATAGGTATAGCAGGTTGTACCGCAAGTGGTCAGGTTGACAATTCTTCTTCTAAAGAAATACTTCCTGTAACAAAGCTGATTACTAAAGACACTATATTACTGCATGAATATGTAACCGATATTCAGGCAGTACGCAATGTAGAGATTAGAGCACGGGTATCAGGTTATCTGGATAAAATACTGGTAGATGAAGGCAAAGAAGTAAAAAAAGGCCAACCTCTATTTCAAATCAACGATGCGGAATACAAATCTGAATTGATGAAAGCAAAAGCTGCATTAACCAGTGCTACGGCAGAAGCGAAAACAGATGAACTGGAGCTGGAGAGAGTTAAATTATTGGTTGAAAAAAAGGTTATTTCCAAAACAGAACTTGAAGTAGCCAAAGCGAAACTTGCTGTTGCAAATGCCCGCATTGAAGAAGCCCGCTCTGCTTATGCAAATGCCGAACTCAAATTGTCTTATACGTTCATTCGTGCTCCTTTTGACGGTATCATTGACAGGATACCTTTAAAAACAGGCAGCTTGATTGATGAAGGAGCATTACTTACTACAGTTTCTGATATAAATGCGGTCTATGCTTATTTTCATGTCTCTGAAAATGAGTACTTACAATACATAAAGACCAAGCTCAGTGGTGCTAACCCTAATTCGGCAAATATCAAACTAATTCTGGCCGATGGTACAAACTATGAGCAAAAAGGAAAAATTGAAACAATGGAAGGTGAATTTGATGAGAGTACTGGTTCCATCGCATTCCGCGCCCATTTCCCCAATCCAGAAAAAATTCTCAAACATGGCTCTACCGGCAAAGTCCGTTTGGCTAACGATGTTGACAATGCCTTGATGGTTCCACAAAAGGCTGTTTTTGAAATTCAGGACAAAAATTATGTGTATGTAGTAGATGGTAACAACAAAGTAAAAATGAAGGAATTTAAGCCTAAAACACGTTTCTCACATTTTTACATTGTAGATTCCGGATTACAGGCAGGAGATAAAGTTGTTTATGAGGGTATTCAGAACATTCGTGAAGGATCTCAGATTGTTCCCGAATTTATTGCCATGGACAGCCTTCTTACAACTACTCATGGTAAGTAATTAGTAGTCTATTCTTGCTTCAAAAGAGGTCTTGCCACCAAAGGGATACTCCATTTAACAAATACTATATTTTTTATTTCATTAACATTCAAGTTTATTCTTACTAACGGACTTTTAAGTTAAGGTTCGGATTATTTCTATTTATAGAACAATCATTTTTATGTATCTGTAGAGTTATCCTGAATAGCATCTGGCAGACCTCCTCTTATTTAATTATTCATTAGACGGAGGTAATCATGTTCGACATATTTATTCACAGGCCTGTCCTGTCGTTAGTTATATCTTTACTTATTGTATTTTTAGGCGTTCTGTCACTCTTTACATTACCTGTGACACAATTTCCTGAAATTGTTCCACCTTCTGTTACTGTAACAGCCAAGTATACAGGTGCCAATGCGGAAGTGTGTACCAAAGCTGTAGCAACTCCTCTGGAGCGGGCGATTAATGGTGTACCAGGCATGACTTACATGACCTCAGTGACCAGTAACAATGGTACTACCCTGATCCAGGTTTTCTTTGAAGTTGGTACAGATCCAGACCTGGCAGCGGTTAACGTCCAGAACCGTGTCCAGACGGTTATAGATGAACTTCCTGAAGAAGTAATCAAGGCGGGTGTGGCCACAGAAAAGGAAGTAAACAGTATGCTCATGTATCTCAATGTGATGAGTGAAGACAGTACTGTTGGTGAAAAATTCATTTACAACTTTGCAGACATCAACGTTCTTAAAGAACTGAAACGTATCAATGGGGTTGGGTTCTGTGAGATTATGGGGTCCAGAGAGTATTCCATGCGGATATGGCTAAAGCCTGACCGAATGGCAGCCTATGAAGTTTCTACAGATGAGATAATTGAAACTATTCGCAATCAAAATGTAGAAGCTGCTCCTGGAAAAGCAGGCGAAAGCTCAGGAAAAAATCCTCAGATGCTGCAATATGTACTTCGATACACTGGTAAGTTCTTTGAACCAGAACAGTACAAAAATATTGTTATCCGCGCTAATTCGGATGGTTCCGTATTACGTATTCGAGATGTTGCTGATGTCGAATTTGGAGCAATGGATTACAGTATGGCATCCAAAACAGATGGTCGCTTTTCGGCCTCTATCATGATCAAACAACGTCCAGGTTCCAATGCAAAGGAAGTTATTGAGAATGTAAAGCAACGGATGGCGGAACTAAAAGAAATATCTTTCCCTCCTGGAATGACTTACAATATCACGTATGATGTATCACGTTTCCTGGATGCGTCTATTCATGAAGTACTACGGACACTGGTAGAAGCTTGTATTCTGGTATTTATTGTTGTGTTCATCTTCCTTCAGGATTTTCGTTCTACCCTCATACCAGCTCTGGCAGTTCCGGTATCATTGGTTGGTACACTGTTCTTTATGGATCTGCTCGGATTCTCTATCAATCTCCTCACTTTATTCGCTTTGGTTCTTGCGATTGGAATTGTGGTTGATAACGCCATTGTAGTAGTCGAAGCAGTACATACCAAGATGGCAGAAAAACATATGTCGGCGAAGGAGGCCACATTTGCTGCTATGCGTGAAATCAGTGGAGCTATTGTCGCTATTACGCTGGTCATGTCAGCAGTGTTTATACCTGTTGCATTCATGAGTGGGCCTGTGGGTATCTTCTACCGCCAGTTCTCACTTACGCTGGCCATATCCATCGTTATCTCAGGGATTAATGCGGTTACACTTACTCCGGCTTTATGTGCTATTATGCTTAAAAACACACATGGTGCGCCCAAAAAGAAAGGATTATTAAATCGTTTCTTTGGAGGATTTAACAGAGCATATGAGTCTGTAGAGGGCAAGTACAAAAAGGCTACCTCTTTTATCGCAGGTAGACGAGTTATCACAATTGCATTGCTTATCTTCTTTTTCATCGCTACCTGGGGAATAAATTCTCTTTTACCTACCGGATTTATTCCCACAGAAGATCAGGGCATGATCTATGTCAATGTTACTACTCCTGCAGGAGCTACAGTAGAACGTACTGAGAAGGTATTAGATGAAGTACAATTAGTGGCAAAAGATATGAAAGCGGTTGAGTCTGTTTCATTTCTTGCAGGCTATAGTTTGTTAACAGAGGCAGCTGGTGCGTCGTATGGTATGGCAATGATTAACCTGAAGTCATGGGACGAACGGAAAGAATCTGTCCAGGATATAATTGCTGCATTGGAAGAAAAAACCCGAAAAATACAGGATGCAGATATTCAGTTTTTTCCTCCACCTACAGTGCCAGGGTTTGGTAACTCCAGTGGTTTTGAACTTCGTCTGTTAAATCGTACTACAGGAGAATCTCTTCAGGAAACAGCGGAGGTTTCTAACAAGTTTATTGCAGCACTGAAAAATGCACCGGAAATCAGTAGTGCCTTTTCCAGTTTTGATGCCAGTTTCCCTCAATATATGATTCATGTAGATCAGGAAATGGCAGCAAAAAAAGGGGTCACAATTGATAAGGCCATGAGTACACTACAAACCTATCTGGGAAGCTATTATGCCTCTAACTTCATCCGTTTTGGGCAGATGTATAAAGTGATGGTTCAGGCATTGCCCACTTATCGGGCTAAGCCGGAAGATCTGCTCCAACTATATGTTAAGAACAATCATGGAGCGATGGTTCCTTTCTCTACATTTATCAAACTGGAGAGAGTCTATGGACCTGAGCAGCTGACTCGCTACAATATGTACACCTCTGCTATGATTAACGGAGATGCAGCACCCGGATTTAGTAGTGGAGATGCGATCAAAGCTGTAGAACGTGTAGCCAAAGAATCTCTACCGAGAGGATACAGTTATGACTGGTCTGGTATGACTCGTGAAGAAATCCTTTCAGGTAATCAGGCTATCTATATATTCCTGGTCTGTCTGTTATTTGTGTATTTGCTGCTGGCAGCTCAATACGAAAGTTTTCTTCTTCCTCTACCGGTTATCTTGTCTTTACCTACTGGTATCTTTGGAGCCTTTCTTTCCTTACAGCTTTTAGGCCTTCAAAATAATATCTATGCTCAGGTGGCCCTGGTAATGCTTATCGGTCTGCTGGGTAAAAATGCTATCCTTATTGTTGAGTTTGCTATACAGCGCAGAAGTGAAGGCTACTCTGTGTTACAGGCTGCGATGGAAGGGGGAGTTAGTCGTTTACGTCCTATCCTGATGACTTCTTTTGCCTTTATTGCAGGTCTGATGCCACTCTGTATAGCCTCTGGTGCAGGAGCTTTGGGAAACCGTTCCATTGGTACAGCGGCAGCAGGTGGTATGTTGATCGGGACCATTTTTGGAGTATTCCTCATACCAGGTTTGTATGTTCTTTTTGCCTCACTTGCAGAGAAGTTTCAGGACAAACCAACCCAGCTTTCTACAGTGTCAGCTACTGAGTCTGAACAATAATTCTGACAGGCAGGCAATGTCCTGTCTGTACTTCATCTATTAATCATCACTATTCTTCTAAGAACCTAATGAATCAATTATTCACCAGGTTTTTAGAAGATACATAAACTCTTACGTTGAACAATGCTTAGCCATTCATTAAAATATAGTTGTATCCTTTTAGTGCTGTTGCTGGGAAGTTGTAAAGTCTCAACAGTCACCACTCAACATAGTTTTGTCAAACTGCCGGAAACTTTTACTGGTAGCTCTGATACTACCAGCATTGGTGACATCGCCTGGAAGGATTTCTTTACTGATCCACTATTAATAAAACTCATAGATACCGCATTACACAACAACCCAGATCTAAATATTGCACGTCAGCGCATAGAGTTTGTCAGAGCAAGTTTTCAACTGAGTCGTGGCGCTTTGCTGCCATCACTAAATGTAGTTGCGTCAGCAGGTGTTGACAAATATGGGGACTATACTATGAACGGGGTAGGTAATTATGACACCAATTTGTCTGGAAATATAGATGGGAAGAAAAAGATACCTAATCCTACTCCTGATTATTTCCTTGGATTGCGTAGCAGTTGGGAAATAGATCTCTGGGGTAAGTTACGCAATCAGAAAAAAGCTGCCTATAACCGATTTCTGGCTTCACAAAAAGGGAGGCAAGCCATTGTAACAGCTCTTGTAGCACAAGTCTCTCAGTTTTACTACGATCTACTTAGGCTGGACAATGAACTGGAAATCATCCGGAAAAACATCGGATTACAGGAAAAAGCTGTTGAAACTATTACAGCTCAGAAAATGGGAGGCCGTGCTACTGAACTGGCAGTACAACAGTCAACAGCACAATTGCTACATACCCGTAGTTTGGAAGGACGTGTCCAACAGGAAATTGTAATTATTGAAAATCAGTTAAACCTTTTGCTGGGAGGTTTTCCTCAACCTATTGAAAGAAGCAATCCCATTCTTCAGCAAACACTAACTACAGTAGTGAAGTCAGGTATTCCAGCACATATGCTTCGGCATCGTCCGGATATCCGACAGGCAGAACTGGAACTGGAAGCAACCAAGGCCGATGTGACAGCCATGCGCGCTGCCTTCCTGCCTTCTCTTACCATCTCTCCTTATGCAGGATTTAATGCTTTTAATGCCTCTGTATTATTTAACCCAGCCTCTATAGCTTATGGTGTTTTAGGAGGCCTTACAGGTCCTCTATTTAGTAGAAACCTTCTAAAGTCCAACTATAAACAATCTCAGGCAGTTAATCAGGAAGCGTTTTATACTTATTATAAAACGATCTTAAACGGCTATCAGGAAGTTGTTACAAGTATGAAAGGAATAGAGAACCTTCAGAAAGTATATGATTACCGTAAACAGGAAGTAGATGTGTTGCAAAATGCAGTATCTACTTCCAATGACTTGTATGTGACAGGCTATGCCTCTTACCTGGAAGTTATCACAGCCCAGCGTAGTGTACTGGAAGCTGAACTCGAACTGGCAACAGTAAAACGGGATCAGTTCTTCTCACTTATAGACCTTTATCGTAGCTTGGGTGGCGGATGGCAATAAGGCTATTTCGGTTTAGTTACCTATTTAAATAGAAGGAATTGGCATCTATAAGAAAAGTTTCTTATTTGCGCATAGTTCAAGGCAAAAATTTTCTCAGCAAAGGCAAGGTAGAGCTACTGACTGGCTGAGGAATTGCCTATAACTCCAATCAGTTTCTGTTTTGATCAGAGTTCCGATCATTTTCTTTGCTGCGCATAACTCACGGCAAACTTTTTTTCGATTGGAATTCTGATCACTTTTTTGTCTTGCGCATCGTTCACCGCAAAATCAAAATCTGATCGAAATTCACCGCACTTGTTTGGCTGTGAACTCTGTGTATGGCAACTGAGTGTTACAAACTTTGTGCAACATACAAGGACCTAACAAATCAATAAAAAAATGGTTATATACTCCATGGCAGATGGGTTTTCCATATTCAAATGTCTTAGTTTCTGGTTCATTTTCTGGTTCATGGCCTGAACCAAAAATACACCAAAAACTGTCACTTTTTTAGCTCACTTTTGGTTCGTCTTTGGTTCACCTTACTCTCAGCAATACTAACGCAACTTACTAGTGTACAGCGACTTGCTTTGGTTTTTTTGGTTCATTTTTTGGTTTATTTTGGTTTACTCTGCCTTCTCTGGTTTTTTGGTTCACTGGTTCACTCTCCTATAGGAGAGTGAACCAGTGAACCAAAAAAGGTATCAGGGTAAATTTACAAGATGACAGGTTACTACTTTTTGATCACCACTAACCCGTAAGTAATTAAATTCAACAGCTTGAGCTATCAAACGTTTAACTTTACTTTCGTTTCCCTATGAGATTTCCAGAAAAAAGGGTTTAATTCAGTATGCGAAACACCATATATATACAAAAAAGGTCCTGCCTTTAAAAGACAGGACCTTTTTTGTATATAGTTATTCGTATCACATTATTGTTTTACTACACGTAGTACCTCTGTTTTCTGAGAAGATACGACCTGCAATACATACACACCAGATGGTAGAGACTTTGTATTGAGCTCTACTTCATTATCCGAAACAATATTTTTTTCCAGAGTGTATTCTTTTCCCAATATATCCAGTATGCGAACTTTCACATCTCCAACTGAATACCTACCAAATGATACAGTTAACCGATCATTTGCAGGATTTGGATAAGCCTGAATAGTTAACTCTGAAGATAGTTCATCAAATAAACGGGCAGAAGTCGAACAACCACCTATCTGAATGGTTTTATTGAATGATTCATACCATGGGCTGGAAGAATACGTCACACCGGCTGTAAGTTGTACACTGGAGCTATTATAGTTTGTGAATACAACTTTTACTTTCTTCTTATTAACAGGATCAACCGTAATAGTTGCACTTCCATTTACCCACCAGCTGACAGAACTTACAGAAAGAGTAGGATTAGTCTGCAACTCAAATTCGTATACCTGAGAAGGTGTGGCACACGAAGTACCTGATATCCCTGTTGGATAGGTTGTAGTATCTGCAGGAGTACATCCCCCTACTTTCACTACTTTACTGAATTGTGTATACCAAGGCGATTTCTTATAGGATACACCTGCATATACCTGTACAGAAGTACTATTATATTGGGTAAAGTTAATAGTCACCTTTCGTGCATTGGCAGGGTCTTTCACAATGGTAGCGCTTCCATTAACCCACCAACTAATGCTGGATACAGAGGCAGGATCAACAAATAACTCATAGGTATAGCTTTGCCCTGGAGTGGCACAATCACTACCCTGAATACCCGTTTCAACCACTTTAACCTGGACAGATGCTGATTGCGTTTTAAGGTTATCATCATCATACGCAATAGCTGTTAGTGTATATGTGCCAGTAGCAGCCTGAGAGATGGTATAAGAATATGGGCTGCTATAATCTGTACCCAACAATGTTGTTCCATTGTAAAACTCAACCTTTGTAACACTTCCGTCCACATCTGAAGCAGTTGCAGTTACTACCAAATCTGTTCCCTTCAGAATGACAGAACCGGCAGCTGGCGCAGTTACAGCAACAGATGGTGCTGATTTAAATTTGAAACGAGTAAGAGAAGGTAAGTGGTCAGACAGTGTATTCTCATAATTAGTAATATAATTCAAGGCATAATCAATACGGGTAGAGCCTGACAAATGCTCTGAAAACAGTTCATCTGTCATAGTGATATGATCAATCACATTAGCTTGTGTGATATAAGAACGAAGTCCTGCATCACTCAATACACGGGTAGCTGTTTTGTAATGAGTGCTATCCAATACATAGGGCTGATAGGAAGAGATCAGTGGCGATGGAATAGGAGCTACTGTAGAGTCTACATCATCGTTGTAATCACCCTGAAGCAATAAAGCAATGTTACCATAGTAAGCGTCCAGTGTATCTTTCAGCACCTTTACATCATAGGCTCTCATCTGATAGCGGCTAATATCATCTCCAGAGTTGGCGCGTGCGTGAATATTTACTACGACAACACGCTTACTTACTCCATTGATAGTAACCTGTGCATCCAGTAGAAGTGGCAAACGGCCACTAGCCCAGAAACGTGTTGGATCACCTCCCGGATAATTAGGCAATGTGTTTACATTTACTCCTGTCAGTAGTGTTTTTGAACTCAGTTTGCTAACAGTAGCAGTCTTGTACAAAGTTATTACCTTTTGTGCATAGGGATCATTTGTCTCAGGATTAGAGACATAAGGGGATACCACATATTTATATCCAGGAAGCAGATTGGCTACACTATCCACAAACAATACGGTATCAGAGATTTCCTGCAACGTGAATATATCTACATCCAGACGGTTAATCAATGTACGAAGGTTAGCAGCCTGAAGCGCATTGTTGGAAGGACCATTACTTGGATGCCCAAACCATTCCACATTCATAGTAGCCACATCAAAAGTCTTACTCTTACTAATAGATGAAGCTGTGGCGTACCCCTGTGTACTATGAATAGAGCCGGTTGTAAGCTGTATACGTCCGGCAAACGCTCCTTCCGTAGCAGGCAGTGCACGAATATATACTGTATTCGTAAAATCAAGTTCTGACACCGAATACACTACAGATCCTGAGAAGTTGTTACCATCTTTTGAAAGCTGAAAAGGTGCAGGAACAGACACAGTCAAATCTGATGTAGCATTAGCTACAGATACCTGAAAAGATCTGGCATCAGAAGGCACATTGACACTGCTTTCAAAATACAACTCTGTCAGAGGCGTAATCGATGTACTTAAAAGAGGAGAAGGCGGTGTTGTTGAATTGATGATAGAAAAGTCATCAATTGTCCATCGGGCAGCTTCTAATGCAGGTGAAGAAGTATAGACAAAAGCAATGTATACACCTGCTTGTTTAAAGTTCACCAGATTGATACCACTTGACTGCGTCCATACATCTGAATTGACTAAAGGGAACTGTCCATTCAGTTCTGTCCATACAGCTGCAGAAGGATTTCCTGTTCCACTATAATTGGTAGAAACCAGAAGTTTTAATGTTGGACCAGTAAAGGCAGTACGAGACCAGAATGAAAGCAACGGATAGGTAAGTCCGGTTAGATCAAGTGCAGGAGAGATCAACCAGTCTTCATTCTCGACAGCCCCACCTGAATAGCCATTGATCTGCACGGCATTACCTGTACGCCCAAAGGTAGTACACGCCCAGGTTTGTGCACCGGTTACACTATATTGAGTCCATCCACCAGGAAGTGCAGAGGAGCAGACATTGAAGTTCTGCTCAAAAGGATTGGCAGCAGAACCACTTAGGTTTACAGTTTGTGTGAGAGCATCTGGACTGCTGATAGTTACTGTGCCAGTAGAAGCACCAAATACAGTAGGAGCAAAACGTACAAAGATTTTTTTGGGAGTACTCACCTCTGCAGAAGCGAAAGATACCAATGTGTCAAAGGAGATGCTATCTTTTGAAATAGTATAACCCAAACCTATAACAACTGCTTTTACATTATCTGTCAGATTACTTCCTGTTATTGTAAAAGACTTTATACTGGTTGTATTGGCAGCTATTTCTCCAAAACCTATGATACTGGAAGAGACGGTCAAGGTTGGTACCGGAGTAGTTACCTCTCCATTTGCAGTTAGAGAAAAGTCGTCAACAGCCAACCCATCATCTGAACTAGCCACATTGGCATCTGTCCACCGTATCCAGATAGTAGCACCTGCTGGAATAGAAAGCCCTGTAAGTGTTGTGGATAAGGTTTGACGGTTAGCAGTAGCATTTCCATCCAAAGCGCCAGCAGTAGCCCCTGGAGCTACAGGTGAGACAAAATCCAGCACATCCGCATTCTGCCAGGTACCAGTAGTTAGTGAGGTTGCATTGGTGCTAAACTGGAAGTTTAGTGTATCACGCACTGTCCGGTTGGCTGAGGTTGCCCCAATACGCCATTGCTCACCTGTATACACAATCGTCAGAGAGGTGATAGTACTTCCTGTATTATTGGTAAATCCTGCCCCAATGGTTGGGGTAAGAGAACCGGAAAGCAATCCACCGAAGGCTCTGTCTGTAGCGCTTGCAGAACCAAAACTATACGTATCTCCGGCTGTTCCTGAACCTGTCCCGGCAGTATAGATTGCATTGGCATTGGTACCACTTTCTGCAAATGTCCATCCTGCAGGAACGGCGGTGCCAGTTCCACTAATGGCCAGGCTATTAAAGTCTTGCGTATAAGCAGAGTTAAGCGTTGTAATGGATACTTGTGCCCAGGCAGTAAAACTACATAGCCAGAAACACAACAGCATAGCCACCCGCTTTGTAAGGGGTAAAAAATGTTGCATAAATTGTAAGTAAAGGTTTGTTGAAAATAAATGTAAAAGTACTGAGGATGAATAGAAGAGATGTTTCCTCAAAGTTAAGTTTCAGAAAAAAAAAGAATATCTGCAATATGATTTAAAACTTTTTAAATCAGGCACTTCCACTATCAATCATCCTGTGTTTACCTGAGGTAAATATGCCGTTTGCAGAAAAAAAATATTGAAGCTCTTTACTAGTATCGCTAGAAAGTTCTATAAGACAAATATTAACGCATTGCCAAGAGAAGCTTTTCAATCCAAGCCTTAAACATTGGGCACTTTTGCAGGATTGTATCGATCCCAACTTCCAGAGCTAAGATATTTCCATCAACCACTTTCTTGTACTCAGGTATGATCTGAATAATTCTTTTACAAGGAGCAGTTTCTGGTCCATCATTTATGTCCTCTGGATTCGGAAACTGTTCAATAACACTATTAATTCTTGTCAAAACCTGAGCAGGTTCATTGTAGTATTTTTGAAAACCTGCATCAGACGCAAACAATACACTCTCAAACTCATGTCTTTGTATATATGAGATAAATCTATGATCATTTATGTCATCGTTAATAGCATTCTCTAATACTTCTATTTTCTTTATTGAAGTACTTTGAAGCATAGCCTGATCATATCCAGGTACAGAACCAGGAATCCGGTAAAAATCTACAAGCATAGAGACAATAACATCTTGTTGCTTAAGTAGTCTCAAAACATCATTTTTTAAATGCTGATAGTTTACAAATCCTCCCTTGGCACCTAACCTCTTATTAGTTGTAATTTGAGTAGCATGTATACTATAAATTTCAAATGTATTGAAATACGGAGTTAAAACTTCTTTCACAAATTGCTCTTCAGTATCACCTTCAACAACAATATATAACCGCTTACTCATGGTCGTCCTCCTATAATATTTTTATTCCAGAGTTCTCCCAAACTATACTCATCAAGCCAATCTTTTAATTCTTCAGTGCTTAATCTTTTAAATACTGATTGTTGATTCTCTCGATCTGTTACAATGATATCCTCTGGCTCAAAATTATCAATCAAGCCTACTGACTGAGTAGAAACAATGATCTGGGAGCCTTTTTCAGCAGCTTTTTTTAACAATCCAGCCAGTTTGTTAATGGCAACAGGATGTAATCCTAGTTCAGGTTCGTCAAGAATAATAGTTTTGGGTAAGTCAGGCTGTAGCAAAAGAGTTGTAAGACAAATCATTCTCAATGTACCATCTGAAAGATTATGTGCATTTAGATACATATCCGATCCTTCCTCTATCCATTTTAATTCAATTGTATCTTCATTCAGTCGATTAGGAGTCAGATCAAAACTTTTAAAGAAAGGAGCAATCGATCGTATTGTTGCTTCAATCATTTGAAATGAAGACTCTTTCTTTTTTTGAAGAAAATATAAAAAAGCAGCCAGATTACTTCCATCTTCACGCAGGAACTCATTGTCATGAAGTCTGGCAAACTGCTTCATAGGAGAATTAAATCCTGTATCATGAAAATGATAGATCTTAAAACCATTAAAATAATCTCTAAGATACTTATCCCTATAACTGGTAGACTTTTGAATAGAACTTTCTAATAAATTACCAGAATGATTAGTATGATCCTGATAATCCCAATTTTCAAATCTTTTATTAAAGTCGCGGTTGTATCCAGTGGTGGTCGGAAGAAATTCCGACCCCTTACGTTTTAAAGACTTTGTTGGGATCTCCACCCGCCAGTGTGATCATGATAGTGGTTATAAGTTCTCTGAGTTGTAAGACAACTCTTCTTTTTGCC